>JAGVPN010000238.1 GCA_020052215.1 Syntrophobacterales bacterium | reverse complement strand
CTGATGTTGGACGTCGAACTCCCAACTCCGCGCCCCCTGATAACGTTTTTCGGTGTCCCGTTGCACCCCCAACAGGCGGGCATCCTGAACTGATTGAATAACCCTGGGGTCCGACGTGACCACCGCCCCCCCTTCCCCGCTGGTGATATTTGTAATTCCGTCAAAGCTGAAGCAGGCCAGGTCGCCAAAAGAGCCGATCTTCCGGCCCTTATAGGTGCATCCGAAGGCATGGGCCGCGTCTTCAATGACCCGTAAGCCATAATGCTGCGCAAACTCATAGATGGCCCCAAGGTCGCCGGGGTTGCTGGCATAATGGACCGGCATCACCGCCTTGGTGCGGGGCGTAATTCTTCGGGCGGCATCCTCCAGATCCAGGGTTACCGTCTCCGGGTAGACTTCGCAGGCCACCGGCACCGCGCCCGCGGCACTGATCGCCTGGAACGAGGCCACAAAGGTCAACGATTGGACCAGGACTTCATCCCCGGGGCGGATGACCGCCTGCACCGCCAGATGCAGGGCCGCGGTGCCGGAATTGAGGCAGATGACCTGGCGCTCCTGGCCGCCTAAGTATTCCTGCAACTCTTCTTCAAAAGCCCTAACTTCCTGGCCCATACCCAGGTAGCCGTCTTCACGCATTACCCGGCCCATGGCCTCGAGTTCGGCCGCTCCCACCACCGACTTGGAGATACGAATCATCCGGTTCGACCCTTTCCTTGATCACCCGCCCGCCGGGGCAGGCAGAATCTGGTTATTTCATGGTGAGCCTTCTCAGGGTAATGATACAGGTTATGGTGGATTCTTTTCAACCGCCGCCCGGAAGTTTCTCAAATTTCTCGGCCGTCGGGTGCAAGCGGCACGGCAAACTTTTTGATTAGCTCTGCCAACGCCTGGCTCAGGCTGACAGGGTCAGGGAAGCGGCGCCGGCGTCCAGGCGGGCCCAGGCTCCCAGGGGCAGGGTGTGGTTGTCCGGCTGGTGGCCCACCGGCAGGCCCATGAGCACCGGCGCCTTCAGGGGCGCCAGGGCCGTGGTCAAAACCTCCAGCAGACCGTCTGGCGACCCGCAGTGGGTAAAACTACCCAGCGCCACTCCCTTGACCCCGTCCAGGACCCCGGCCAGGAGCAGGTGGTGGAGCATGCGGTCCAGGCGGTACAGCGCTTCGTTGTGGTCTTCCAGGAACAACAGGTAACCCCGCATTTGAGGGGCATAGGGCGTGCCCACCAGGTGGCACAGGGTGGTGAGGTTGCCGCCGGCCAGGGGACCCGCGGCCGCGCCGGGGTGGAGCACGCTGAGGCCTTCGTAGGCGAGACCTTGGGGTCCAGGGGCCGTGAGCCACGTATAAAAATTTTCCCGGGCCCCGGGGGTCAGGTCCGGGAGCTGGGCCAGGTTGGGGCCGTGGAAGGTCACCAACTTCAGGCGCCGGTGCAGGTCCCAAAGCAGATTAGTGAGGTCGCTGAATCCCACCAGCCTTCTGGGCGCGGCCGCCAGGGCCGTCAGATCCAGGTGGGGCAACAGCTTCAGGGAGCCATAGCCTCCCCTGACCCCGAGGACGGCCTTGACCTCCGGGTCCAGCCAGATCTCCTCAAAGCGCCGGGCCATGAGCCGGTCCGTGGCCGCCCCATAGGAGCGGGGCTTAAAGACCTCCGGACCGCAACGCACCCTAAAACCCCAGTCCCGGAGAATATTCATCCCGGCCTCCCAGGGGGGCCGGCTGACGTGGCTGGCCGGGGCCGCCACCGCCACCACCTCCCCGGGCAACACCGGCGGCGGCCAAAGAAATTTCAATTTCAAGATTCCTCTTTTGCTGGATGCGATTTTTCAGCAACCTCATAAATTGCATCCAACACCTGAGATACTTCAGGATCAATTTGCTCCTTTGGCACATGGCGCGCTAAGACGTGATAATCACTCTTATTCATCAAATTTGGAATTCCGAGTTTCTTATAAAAGGTCTTAAAAAGCCTGTCAAAGAAATCACTTGCTTTCGTATCTATCCACCAAGGGTCTGATGAATCACGTAAAGCGGCTCTAGGAACAAGATCTTCGAGGCAATCTTGCATTATATTTTTTAGTTTTTCCTGCTCTCCCCATTCCAATAGTGGGCCAGCAACTTTTTCTTCGGCAAGGGATTTAGTGAAGGCTATTATAGTCTCTGTCGAAAAAAGGTAATTTTCTATTTCTGATCTATTCCACATGTATTCCTTCAATTTGGGAGTATCGCTAATAGGTTGAGCGAGACGATCAAAAAGTGCAAAACCTACGAGATCGGGTTTAGCCTCGATCAAGCCGCAAAAATGATTACGAGCCGTGGCAGGTTGATTCTGCACATAATGCACAAATGGACGATCTAGCAAGTTTTTTGACTTATGACCAAGTGTTTCGGCAAAAGCTTTCAATATTGCAAGGTCGGTAGAACCTTCTAAATATAAGACCCAACCGGTTTGGTCGGCTTGATAATATTGGTCGAAACCTATCTCTTTCAGCGATTTTAGGAGTTGGCTGCCCCGGTCATTAATACGGCGTGGCGTACCCACAAAAGCCACTACTACATCCCGGTCGGCGGCCTCTTTGAGAATGACCTCGGAATGGCTAGCCGCGATGATCTGGCTTCCCTGCTCCAAAGCAGATTCAGTAAGTATCTGATAAATCTGACGTTGCCGCAAGATTTCTAAATGTGCATCCGGCTCATCAAGAAGAAGTACCGAATTAGGATTTACAGCTAAATGGGCTAATAATAAAAGCGTCTGTTGAAGCCCGCGGCCTGATGAAGAAAGATCGAGGCTAATTCCTGATTTATCCCGGTATGTCATTGTAATTTCGCCTCTTATAGGGTTCAGTTCCGGTTCACCAAGATTCACACCAAATAACTCTATCATTCTATCGCATATTCTCTTCCAGCTCGTTTTCTGGTCTTCTAAATTAACAATTTGATAGCAAAGATTCCGTAATACTTCAGCAGTTCGCCCTTCGCCTAGTCTTACATTTATCGCTCCCATATCAATACGGGTTTCGTTTGCTAATAATCCAGACATTGGAGGTAAAAATGCCAACCTAATATCAGCAAGTTCTGGAGGAATTTGCATTCTTTGTGAATCACTATTCTCTGATTTACGTAAAGGCCGACACCAAAAAGCTTCTTCGGTATTATAATCAAACTCCAATCCGCATTCCCAAGATTTTCCTTCAGTAATACCCTTTAAAATAATATCAATTCTAACATTTTTTGTTACCATTTTGCCTTCTATTTTCTGTATATCACGCACATGAAGGTCGCGCCACAGTAGCTTTGCACTGGGAACCGGCACAGCCATTAGGTCGCGACGATTGATAGTAACACCTGGTCTTTTGCTAGGCGTCTCTTTGGACCCACGTTTCTCAATCCATCGTTGAACCCCAATATGCCAAAGGGCCAAGGCCTGAAGGGCAGCAGTTTTCCCGGAGTTATTCGGTCCGATAAAGACTACTGGATTCCCAAGCTCGATTCTGACATCCTTGAAGCGTTTAAAATTACGTATCCTCAACTCTGTCAGCATATCTCCTCCTGGTGATGGCTCAGATTTGATAATTTCCTTTTATCATATAAGTCATTGAATTATAATAAAATAAATAACCAGACAAATTCAATAAGTAACCACTCAATGAATGTGAAACAAAAAGACCACATCGAATTTCGCTTACGGCTCCTTCCCGGCCTGGCCGTGGCGCTGATCTTTGGGGTGGCGGTCTATTTCCGCCTCTATGAGCTTGGGAGCCGCAACCTTTGGACCGATGAGGCCTGGGTGGCCCTGGCGGCCATGCAGCCCACGGCCGCAAAGGCCCTGGCCGCGGGCCAATCCACCCCGCCCTTCTATCTCCTCACTCTCTGGGCCATGGTGCAGCTCTGGGGCCACGGTGAAATAGTGCTCCGGGGCCTCTCCTGGCTGTTTGGGGTCGGGACCCTTTGCCTCATCTGGCGCCTGGCCCGGGTGCTGATGGAAGTTCCCGCCGCGCTGCTGGCCCTGGCCGCGGTGGCCTTTTCCCCCATCATGGTTTATTACTCTAAGGAATTAAAGCAGTACAGCGGGGATGCCTTCTTTGCCGTCCTGGCGCTGTGGCTGGCGGAACGCCTCCGGGCCAGCCAGGGCCGGCGGGGCTGGCTGGCCCTGGCCCTGGCCGGGGTGGTGGGCCTGGGCTTTTCCCAACCCCTGATTTTTACCCTGCCCGTGGCGGGGGCGGTCCTGTGGATCACCCTGCCCCAGGCGCAGCGTCCCCGCCTGGCCTGCCTGGGCGGTGTCTGGCTCCTGGCCGCGGCCGGGTATTACCTCCTGTTTATTCGGCGGGAGATAGACCCGGAACTGGTGGCCTATTGGACCCAGGACTTCCCGGATTTCTCCGGCCTGGCGCCGTTTTTCCGGTGGCTGGGACCGGCGCTCTACCGCTATTTTTGGTATTTTTTGGGGGAGTGGGGGGTGATCTGGGGGCCGCTGCTGCTGGCGGCGGGCATGGTGGTGATGGTGCGGCGGGGCCGGGCCAGGGTCTTACTCTACCTGGGGGGGCCGATGCTGCTGGCCTTCGGGGCCGCCTGCCTGCACCGCTACCCCTTCATGGCCCACTACGGCGGGAACCGCCTGATGCTGTTCAGCGCCCCGGTCCTCTACCTGCTGGTGGCGGCCGGGGGGTGGGGCGTCTTCGACTGGCTCTGGCGCCGGCGCCAGCGCGGCCTGGCCCTGGCCCTGACGGGGCTGCTGCTGGTGGCCCTTAACCCCCTGGCCGGGCTCAAAGAAAACCTCTCCCCCCTCAACAACCGGGAAGAGATTCAACCCCTGGTGGCTTACCTGGAAGCCAACCTCCAGCCCCAGGACCTGATTTACGTTTACTACTTTGCGGTCTCGCCCTTCAAGTACTATTACCACGGGCCGAACCCCGGAATTTGTTGGGGCCGGTCCTGCGTGGAACAGGGGTTGGACCCGGCGGGGAAAGCCCCGGCGCCCCCCCAGCGTCTCTGGTTGATCGCCTCCCATCTCCCGGATCTGAAATTCCTGCGCCTGTTCGCCGCCAACCTCCTGGGCCCCGACTGGCGGGAGGCTGCCTGCTTCACCCGGACGGGGGCGGCGCTCCTCTTGTTTGACCGGCAGCCCCAGGCTGGGGCCGCTAAAACCCCGACCGGCCCGCCAGCACCGCCTTGATGCGGTGCTGCAGATCCGCCAGCCGGTATGGTTTATTAATCAGGCCCAAGGCCCCTTCCTCCTTGAGATTGGCCATGTCCTGGGAGGTTAAAAAACCCGAGGCCACCAGTACCCGGGCCCGCTTGTCCAGCATCTTGAATTCCTTCAGGACCTCGTAGCCATTCTGTCCCGGCAGATAGTAGTCCAGGACCACCAGGTCCACCCGTTTCATGCCTTGAAACTTTTTCAGGGCCTCGGACCCGTCCCCGGCGGTCTCCACCCGGTACCCCAGGTGCTCCAGCAATTCCTGGCCCAGGCCCCGAATCAGGGGATCATCGTCTACCAGCAGAATAATGGGCGTAGGCTTTTTGGCCATGTTCAGCCTCCCGGGTTCGCGGTCACGGCGCCCGGTAGTTTAGCTATATCCAAGGGTAATGGTTTATGAAGCTCCATCGGGCGGTTGAAAACGGGTTTTCCTGTCATCCGGAATGAAGCGTATGATCGTTAACATACTAATATCACTACAATATGCGCTTTTCATCGCATGACCCTGGGGGAAATGGCTCGCTTTTCAACAACCTTCCATAGCTATTAATCGGATGTTGTCGCGAAAATCTTGAATTTTTCGATAGGATTTTTCTGCGGGGAGCGCCTGCCTGACCACGATTACCGGTCAGATAGCGTTAACACCGTACCCTGGCTCGATAGCTAATACCAGATTGCAGTCAATGGGGGGCACAGACTTGCCAGCCTGTGCCGACCGCAGGTTAAACGTTCATGAACCACAAATGTTTCACCCCCGAGGATGAAAAATCCCCCCTGCCCCCTTTTTCAAAAGGGGGTATTAAAGTCTCCCTTTGGCAAAGGGGGATTTAGGGGGATTTGAAGTTTTTCACGGTAAGTCCGCCTGGCAAACCGGGGGATAGTGAGAATTCCCCTTTCCTCCGGGAGAATCGAAAGGATACCTGGCCAAAGTCAACTTTTCCCACGAGCTACGAAGCCCCTCCTCCCACCCGCACCCGCAGGTCTTTGACCTTGCCGGGTCCCAGGGCCCGGTCCAGGGCCGCCAGGATTTTCGGCTTGAGGAATTGGAGTTCCTGGGCCCAGGGGCTGGCGCTGACCTCCACCCAGAGTTCCCGGCGGCGCAGGTCCACCAGCCGGGCCTGGCCGGCCAGCGCCGCCGGTACCACCGCTTCCCAGACCCGGCGAATCTGCTGACGCAGTTCCAGGCCGTCCAGGTCGCCGGGCGAGAGGATGCCCCGGACCACCTCCTGGACCGGCACCGGACGGGGCAGACGGGGGCGCTTGGCCATTTTTCTCCCTGGTCCGAAGGGTTAATAAGAATTTAGTGACACCGGCGTCTCGCCGGTGCGGACTAAATGTTCATGAACCACAAGTGTCTCACCCCGGAGGATGAAAATCCCCCCTATCCCCAGCAGTGTCCGGTTTGGTTTTTGCAAATAAAGGATGCTCGCTTTACGTAGAACAACAGTTGATAAATTAACTCACGTCTTTTTTGCTCAGAGAAGAAT
>JAGVPN010000120.1 GCA_020052215.1 Syntrophobacterales bacterium | reverse complement strand
TGCAATCAAAAGGTAATTATTGGTAGCCGCAGGCTTTAGCCTGCGCCTGCACAGGCTGGAAAGCCTGTGCTACCATTTGAGTGCGAAGTGGTATAAGACGCCCCCAACTCAGGTCTTGCGGACCAGCGGGATTATCTTGGCCTTGCCTTCCGGGGCCGGGGAGCCTGGTTGGGGCGGGGCTTTGGGGGGAATGAGCATCAGCTGCACCGGCTTCCCCCCCATGGTGAACTCCTCTCCCTGGAGGTGTGTCTCCTCCAGGATCCAGACCAGGGTCTGGGGAGGCAGGGAGAGCACCAGCAATTCCACCTGATACCACCCCCGCTTGACGTCCGGGGTAATATCGTTGATGCGGGCGTAAAATGCGGGCTGGCGGTCCAGGTGGACCAATACCAAATCGTTAATCGTGGCCATGGCTGTCGGGTAACGGGCGGCCGGCTGGAATAATCCTGCCTGGGGGACCGGCGGCACTACTTTACCAGATCACCGCCAAAATGCAAGGGGTTGGGGAGTAGGGCGGGCGTCCCGCCCGCCGTGTAGCCGTGTAGGGTGCGTACTGCGCACCTTTATCATGCACAGGCGAGACGCCTGTGCCACCAAAAACTTTTCAAGATCAATCACCGTCCTCGGGACAAAGGGAGGACGTAACGCCTTAGGAGATCAACCGGATGGCCGAAGTTCAATTCATCGATCTGAGCGGAGAAATCAAGGCCGACGACCGGGGCATGAGCTTTTTCCTCGGGCAAGGGCGGCTGATCGCGCCCGATGACCTGCTTTCGACCTTCCACCTGGTTTCCATCCGTCCGGGCCAGACACGGGGCCACCACCTCCACCCCGGCCAGGCGGAGTGGCTCTACCCCTTCCACGGCCGCGCCGTCTTCACCTGGGAAGCCGCCCCCGGCCAGGTCCGGGAGCGGGCGCTGATCTGGGACCGCACCTTGATCCTCAACCAGCCCGATCTCCTCTTTCAATCTTACAAACATCCTGATCGATTCCAACTATACCCTGATCTTTGACGTCGCCGGCGGCCAGGCCAACCTGGAAGGCACCATTGATGCCACTGCGGTCCCGGCGCCCGCCTCCTTGCTGCTCCTGGGCTCCGGCCTCCTGGGCCTGGCGGGCTGGCGTCGGCGTCCCTGGCTCAATTGAGGTTTCCCCGATCCTGATCCCCAGGCAGGACCCCGGTCCTGCCTTTTTTTATTTGATTCCTCCCCTGCCTAAAAAAAGGGAAAGCCACGAACGCTCTGGTTCCAGTCTTCAGACCGGAATAGGCCTTCGTGGCTTAATTGTTAGCGGAATCGTGGCTTTCCGTCAGTGGCAGCACTTGTGTCCGTGCTGATGGTGCCCGTCTCCATGGGTGTGCTCATGGGTGTGGCCCCCCGCCTCGTGCTGGTGCTCATGCCCATCATGGCTGTGGGTACATGCCTCGTGGGTATGCTCGTGCTCATGCTTGTCCTTGTTGTGGCAACACATCTGGGGTTCACCTCCTTTTTCCTTCGTATTAGTTAATTATAAGCATTCGTCCGTTTGCCGTCAATGGGATTTTAGCCCCGACCGGCAACGAGAGCCTGCTTCGAAAAGTTTTTAGTGGCACCGGCATCTTGCCGGTGCGGACGCACAGGTTAAAAACCTGTTCCACCTGTCTTTTCATAGCTTATTGACTGGAACTTATTATCAGACCATGACCCCGGGCAAGCCAAAGTCAACCCGAGGTGCACACGGGGCAGCCCTGTAGTCTCAGGGGCTTCTCCAGGTTGCAGGAGGACAAAAGCTCCTCGTCGGCCATAATCGCCCGGGTGGGGCCGTCCGCGGCGATGCGCCCCTCCTTGAGCACTATGGTGCGGGGGCAGAGGTCCAGGACCAGGTCCAGGTCGTGGGTGGCGATAATCAGGGAATGCTCAAAGGTCTTTAAGAGTTCGATGAGTTGGCGGCGGGTCTTGGGGTCGAGATTGGAGCTCGGCTCATCCATCACCAGGATGGCCGGGGCCAGAGACAACACCGCGGCGATGGCCACGGCGCGCTTTTCCCCGCCGGACAGATGGTAAGGCGGGCGGTCCTTCAGGTGGACGGCCCCCACCGCGGCCAGGGCCTGCATCACCTGCTTGTCCACCTCCTCCGGGGTCAGACCCAGATTTAAGGGGCCGAAGGCCACGTCATCATAAACCAGCGGCATGAACAGCTGGTCGTCAGGGTCCTGAAAGATCAGGCCCACGGTGCGCCGCACGTGCTTCAGGGTTTTCTTGGTCACCGGCAGGTCACCGATGCGCACCCGCCCGGCTTCCGGCAGCAGGCAGCCGTTGAACTGAAGCAGAAGGGTGGACTTGCCGGCGCCGTTGGCGCCCACCAGGGCCACCTTCTCTCCATGGGTCACCCTGAAGGAGATGCCCTTCAAAACCTGGTTGCCGTCCGGGTAGCTATAGTACAGGTCGTCGATCTCAATGATATGATGGCTCATTTGACCAGCCCCATGACCCAGGCGCCCCACCATTGGGGGACATTATAAAGCCTGAGCAGCACGAACAGCGCGGACCAGCCCAGGAAAAACCCCACATCCCGGCTGTGGAGGCGCATAGGCCGGAGCAGGCGGATTTCGCCGTCAAACCCCCGGGAGAGCATGGCCAGGTGCAGGCGCTGGGCCCGGTCCAGGGTGCGCAACAGCAAGTGGCCCAGCAGGGAACCATAGGTCCCGAAGCCCTGGCCGCGGCCATCAAACGAGCGCAAAGCCCGGGCCCGCACCATCCGGGCGGCTTCGCCCCCCAGCACGAACAGATAGCGGTAGAGGAACAGCAGTTGGAGCGCCAAGGCCCGGGGCATCCCCAGGCGCTCCAGCGCGGCGCACACCTGGTGAAAGCCGGTGACGGCCACTAAAATCAGGGCGGCGCTCACCGTCAGGACGAACCGGAGCATGATGGAGGCAAAGGAGACCCAACCGCCGGAAATGGCCAGGGGGCCCAGGTGCTCCAT
>JAGVPN010000064.1 GCA_020052215.1 Syntrophobacterales bacterium | reverse complement strand
TCAGGAAACGGTCCAGGAAAATGGCCCTGAAACCCACGACTGGTGCGACCCTGGACCGATTGGACCGAAAAGACCGTTTGTGGGAGATAAGATAGCACATAGTAATTCATCTACATTTTTTTGCCGCTGGCGGCCCTCGAAAGGAAACCGCTCTCGTTTCAGGTTCTGGCCGCTGGATCGTCAGAGGCGAGAAGCCGGTGTGCTCAACACAGCATTGCTGATCGATGCTCGAAGGGAGATTCAGCTATGAAGCAGCTGAAACTATATATCTCTCTCTTATCTACCACAAACGGTCCTAACGGTCCTAACAGTCCAGGGTGTGATAACCATGCTGGTTTCAGGGCGAAAATTCGGACCGTTTATTCAAAAGAGTCCCATAAACGGTCCGAAAAACGGTCCCAGAAACGGTGGAGAGGTTATGACCCCTGGTGAGGCGGTGATGGAGTTGACCCGCCTCGGGTTCCGGTTCCGGCTGGAAGGTGAAGCGGTGAAGGTGCGATTCGAGGGGGAGCAGACCACAGACTTGGAGGCGGTGCAGCCCCTCCTGGACCTGGTGCGCCAGCATAAAGAGGATGTGCGCTATTTCCTAAAGTCATACTGCCCTAAATGCGGCGGCTGCTGTTTTATAGACGGCCTGTGCATGGCCTGCGATTGGGTGGCCCTGGTGGAACTCTACCCCGACTTAAAGGTGAAGCATTGAAAATCCTGATTGGCACCCATGCAAATCTCTACCCCCTAAGCCGACTCCCCGGCGGTGTGGCGGACCGGGTGAAAGCCCGGCTCAGCTTCCCGAACCCGGCCCACCAAGAAGCGGAGCGGCGGGGGTACTGGACCGGGAATATCCCCAAGGAGATTATCGGCTACCAGGTTGACGGCGACCGGCTAATTATCCCCCGGGGATTCACCCGGCAGCTTATCGAGATTCTAAAAAACGGCGACGTCCAGTACCACCTCGAAGACAGGGGCCGGACCCTGCCTACGGTCGACTTCACCTTCCGTGGCGAACTTCTCGACTTCCAGGAAGTGGCGGTGTCGGCGATGGCGGCCCGGGACTTCGGCGTCCTGGCGGCGCCCACGGGAAGCGGTAAGACGGTTATGGCCCTGGCCCTGATTGCCATGCGGCGGCAGCCGGCCTTGATCATTTGCCATACGCAGGAACTTGCTAACCAATGGGCCGGACGGATTCAACAGTTTTTAGGAATCCCGGCCCGAGAGATAGGGCGGATCGGAAACGGCAAGGTGAAGCTGGGGGACAAGATCACCATGGGCATGGTTCAGACCTTGGCGAAATGCGCCGGCCAGGTTGCGCCTCATATCGCCCACCTGATTGTGGACGAGTGCCACCGTTGCCCCAGCAGAACCTTCACCGAAGCTGTGAGCGCCTTTGACAGCCGCTTCATGCTGGGGTTGAGTGCGACCCCGTGGCGGCGTGACGGCCTTTCCCGGCTCATTTACTGGTACGTGGGGGATGTGGCCCACCAGGTTGACGCGGTGGCCTTGGTGAAAGCGGGCCATGTACTGCCGGCCGATGTGGTCTGGCGGAAAACCGACTTTGAACCTACCTTCGACCCGAGCACAGAATATTCAAAGATGCTTTCCGAACTTACCCGGGATCCGGCCAGAAATGCCCTGATTGCCGACGATGTAGCCCGGGAAGCCGGAAACGGCGGCGGGGTGCTCCTGGTGCTCTCGGATAGGAAAGCCCATTGTGAGACGCTGGTGGAGCTACTGGAGGACCGCGGGGTAAAGGCCCACCTGGCTCACCGGGGACTTGAGCAACGGCGAGCGTCAAGCGGTTGTGGCGGCCCTGAACGCCGGCCAGGTGAAGGTGTTGGTGGCCACCGGCCAGCTTATCGGTGAGGGCTTTGATTGCCGGGACCTCTCCACCTTATTTTTAGCGACCCCCATCCGGTTCAACGGCAGGCTTCTTCAATATTTGGGCAGGATACTCAGGCCGGCGCCGGGGAAGGACAAGGCCCGGGTTTACGACTACCTGGACATCCAAGTGGGCGTCCTGGAGCGGGTTTATGAGGGACGTTAGATTCTCGCTGCGAGAGATGAAATTCTTAGAATTCTATTTTGGTGGTGCCCTAATGAAAACCGCTGCCCGTGCCGCGGGCTACCGGGGGGCAAGTGACCAAAGCCTTTGCAATACTGGCAAGGCAATTTTAACCAAATTCACCAAGGACCCTAACTTTCACCGAGCGTGGAGACGCAAGCGGAAGATCGCTCGGTTGTCTGTCGGTTTGGCCGGCAATAGCAAATCCGAGCTACAACAATTAAAAGCCCTGAAGATTTTGTCAAGGTACATAGGAGGTTAACCCATGGGCCGGGGACTTTCACTTGTTCAAAAGAGGATTCTAACGTTTGTCCTGCAGGAAAAGTTTGTCACATGCCAAGACCTCTTAACCATGTGGGGGGTGCAGCCTGGGGACGTTGTTGATAGGGGCACATATGCCGCGGCTCATAGTGCCTTATCCAGAAGTTTATCCCGCCTGTGGTGGCGTGGCCTGATTGAATATTGGCAAGAAAAAATTGGCCATTATAGAACGGCGATTACGCTAACCGAAGTTGGAAGAAGTATGGCCGAGAGCATCATTTTAGAGGAAGGAGAAAATGGCTAAGTGTAGCCGAATCACCAAAATAAATAACCGTGAGTCATTCATCTATAGTAATTTTGCAATAATAATATGGGCTCCGTAATTATCTAGTAATTTTGCAAAATTATTAATTGTATGATTTTAATATGTTATGGGTTTCTTAATTAAGTAAATCGATCTCTATAATTATTTTAATAAATTAATTATATAATAATATTAAAAAGTTATGTGCCTTATTTTACTTTTCTCTCTCTTTTCTCACTGTTTCCCCACCCCATTCATGTTAATCGATGGTCTTTTGACCTAAATTGCCACCTATTCCGCATTCCCGGCCTCAAGCAGTATATTTTATTTATTTCAATAAGATACTCTATGATTCCGGTCTCATTTGTCTCAAGCTGCTATCGGTTAATTATTCTGGTTTGCCTCAACCTTTCCGGCAAGCGACCTCTCAAAAATCCTTTCGGTCATAAAATTAGTCGGCTCAAACTCTCCAAAAAGTCTTAACCATTTCTTCTTCATCGTGGCCTAATGCCCATGGGTGAGGCCCCCATGAATCTCCCCTGGAAACCTACCTCAAGGAACTTACCGAGAAGCGGCGCCTTTCCTTATAAAGCGGCTGGGCATTCGACCCGGCCACCCATCTTCCTCTGAAGCCGTGATCCCGGCTTGTTGCAGGCCCCGGCATCACCCCCATTATCCACTCCTTTAGCCTCTTATCCTATTGCCGCCCATGAGAATGCTTAGGCGGCGGACCCTCACCAGGTGGAGGCCCAGTGCCTACCCCACAACCTCTCTGGGAGCGCCTGAGATGGCCCCGGGTGAACGCGCAGGGTTAACTCCTGCCAGTCTCTCCCTTCCTCGCCTTGGCGCCGGAGTGCCGGCCCGTGAGCCGAGGTTTGTTGACTATTAGGCGCATTTAGGAATATAGGTATAAATACAGAAAGGATATTCAGGTTAATTACTGGAAACTTTTATGGAAGGGGTATAACGGGTAATAGGGCAACATGGCTTCGCTAGAAAAAGTGGCCGGATTCCTCTGGAACACGCTGCCGCATCGCTCCGGATTAGGTGGCCGCCTTCGCCCGGAATGGGTGGCAGGTTTGAGC
>JAGVPN010000148.1 GCA_020052215.1 Syntrophobacterales bacterium | reverse complement strand
GAGCAGCATCCTTACCTGCGCATCTTTATTCTCAATCTGCGCCGCAAACTGGAAGACGACCCCACCCGCCCCCACTACCTGATTACCGAACCCGGCGTGGGCTATCGGTTGAGAGGAGAATGACCAAGTCTCTTTATAAATATGCTATTATTTCCTCCATGTGGCGGAGGAGTAAAGTCGGCAACAAGATGCTGGGGGTCACCCTGTTCTCCCTGCTGGTGGCCCTGGTGGGCTTACTCCTGGTGATCCAATACCTGGCCACCCGGCAGATCCTGGAGTGGCACCGCCAACGGGTGGAACTGGTGACCCGGCTGGTGCTGGCCGAATACCGGGGCAAGATTCAGAGGGTGGGGCAGGCCGCCAGCCTCCTGGCCGATAATCCCACCTATGGGGAACTCCTGGCCGCGGGCAACGCGGAAGCGCTGCGGCTCCTGGTAACCCCCATGATGACGGCCACCGCCCTCCACATCCTCACCATTACCGACCACCAGGGGGTCATCCAGGTGCGGGCTCACGACCCCGGAGCCATGGGGGCCAATATCTCGAGCAATCCCCTGGTGCGGGCCGGCCTTAAGGGCAAAGAAGCCTTCCGCATGACCCAATGGCAAGATTCCATCGCCCTGAGCGCCTCGGCCCCGATCCGCTACCAGGACAAGGTGGTGGGGGTGGTCCTCACCGGGCTGCTCATCGACCGTGGTTTTCTGGAGTCCTTGTCCCGCCCCGGGGCCGAGGTGGCCATGTTCTATGGCAATCGCCTGGTGGTCAATTCATTTAAAGACCTGCCGGAGAGCGCCCTGGACCAACTCCTGCGCCACCGCGACCTGGCGGCCAGCGCCGAGGGTCCGGTTGACCGGGTGCAGCAGCTCCAACTGGGGAATGAGGACTATACCATCACCTATCTCCCCCTGGAAGAGGGAGATAAGCCCTGGGAAAGTCTGATCGTCGTGGGGGTCAACCGGCGGGAGCTGGAACCCACGCTGCTGACGCTGAAGCTGGTCATTTTTGGGGTAGGGGGCGCGGCCGCGGTCCTCGGCGGGCTCCTCAGCTTCTGGCTCTCTTCCGGCATGCGCCGCCAGATCGCCCACCTGGCCGATGGCACCCGGAAAGCCGCCCTGGAGGAGTTGGCCGGGGATATCCCGGTAACCAGCCGGGATGAACTGGGGGAATTGGCGGAATCCTTTAATGCCATGATCCGAGCCCTGGGAGACAAGACTCGCCTGCTCCAGGAAGAGCGGGACCGGGTCGCGGCCAACGCCGATTTTCTGGCCATGATCGTCCATGACATCAAAGCCCCTCTCACCGGGGTGCGCCTGACCATCGAGGCCCTGGAGGACGAAACCCTCCCCCCTGAAATTCATCACAAGTTGCAGGGCATCATCCAACGGAGCGAAGGCCTCTTGTTGCACCTCCACAATGTTCTGGATTTGAGCCGGTTTGAATCCGGGCGTCTGACCCTGAGGCCGGAGCCGGCGCCCCCGGGCTTTATCATCCAGCGCCTGCTCCATCACTTCGGGGCCCTGGCCCTGCACCAGGGGGTAAACCTGGTGGCCTCGCCGCCGCCGGACCTCCCCCCCATCCTGGTGGATGAGCCTTCCCTGGATCGCGTCCTGGCCAATCTCCTGGTCAACGCCCTGGCCGCGACCCCCCGAGGCGGCGAAATCCAGGTGAAAGCCCTCGCCACCGCTGACCGCCGGGAAGTTGAACTTATCGTGGCGGATACGGGTTGCGGCCTGAGTGCCGAGGATCAGGAGCACCTCTTCGAAAAGTACCGCCTCTCCCGGAATAAGCATGACGGGTCGGGTTTAGGACTCTATATCTGCAAGACCCTGGTGGAGGCCAACCAGGGCCGCATCTGGGCCGAGAGCCGCGTGGGGCAAGGAGCCGCCTTTCATCTGGCCTTCCCTGCCGTCCGGGAAGTTGAGGAGCCGCCGGTGGTTCCCGTAACCTCAAATCCCTGACTTGCGCAAAGGGCAATGCATCGGATAAAATTAAAGAAAAAAATCCGAGGCGTTTACCCACCTAAAAACTGGCGCCTGGCTCCCTGACGGGAAAATGGTCAACCTTTAACGTGCACCTGGACGCGGCAGGTCGATGGGAGGCTTAAATGGACCCGAGCCCCTGGATTTTGGTGATCGATGATGACCGCTGGACCCGGGAAGCCCTGGTGTCCATTCTGCGGCGGGCCGGTTACCAGGTCACGACCCTGGAGAGGTTTAGCCAGGAACTGGAAGCCGGTCAGTTCCCCGAGCATTATCAGGTGGCCGTGTTGGATTATCACCTCCCCCACCTCAACGGCCTGGAGGTGGCCCGGCGCTTGAAGCAGTTCCAACCGGATTGCCGCATCGTCATGATTTCTTCCGAGCTTCCCAACCTGGCCAAACTTGCCGACCAGGAGGCCGTGGTGGACCGGTTCCTGGCCAAGCCTTTCTCCAAAGACGCCATTTTGGAGGTGATCGCCCAGCTTTGTCCCTTGCCGGCATCGTGAACCCCGCGTTTCTGGAGGACCCCGCGGCGGCCGCAGATCTTCCGGATTATGTCTTGGCCTATGCCCGCCGGGAGGGCGGGTTTATGCCCGGCGACCGGGTCCTGGTGGCGGTCTCCGGCGGCCCGGATTCCGTGGCCCTGCTCCACCTCCTGGTGCGGCTGGCCCCGGAACTGGGGCTTAACCTGGGCGTGGCTCACTTCGACCACCACCTCCGGGGGGATGACTCCCGGGCGGACGCCGGGTTTGTCGCCGATCTGGCCCGGCACCTAAGACTTCCCTGCCACCTGGGCCAAGGAGAGGTGAGGGCCGCGGCCCGCCGGCACCAGGTCTCTCTCCAGATGGCGGCCCGGAAGCTCAGGTTACAGTTTTTTCAGGATACCCGCTGCGGCCACGGTTACGCCAAGCTCGCCCTGGGCCACACCGCCGACGACCAGGTGGAGCTCTTCTGGCTCCGCCTGCTTAGGGGCGCGGGGCTGGAGGGGCTGAAGG
>JAGVPN010000453.1 GCA_020052215.1 Syntrophobacterales bacterium | reverse complement strand
TACGCCAAGTTTCTCCGCGCCCCCGTAGCTCAGTTATGGATAGAGCAATGGATTCCTAATCCATGTGTCGCCCGTTCGAGTCGGGCCGGGGGCGCCAGTTATAATCAAGGGTTAGCGCTTATGGCCAATCCCTTTTTCAGGCCTGGTGAATATATACGTTAAGATTGCTACCGATTTTCCTCCTTCACAGCCCTCAATCCCTCTTTGCTCACGGTGTTGTATCGTTTAAAGACGCTCATGGTTAAGACGAATAATACCAAGTTGCGATCAGACAGGTAATTTATCGGCAGCCACAAACTTTAGCCTGAGACCGCACAGGCGAGACGCCTGTGCCACCAATTATTACTCTTTTGATAGCAAATTGGTATAAACTTCTCTGTTGGTATCGATTTGGTGCCGGTCAGAAAAAAATTTACTCATTACTGCCCAGTTAAGCCGCCAGTTTGCCAGGGGCAATTGAAGCCGCTGGCGCAAAAGCCTGCGGCCCTTTCCCCCAAGTCCTTATTGACCCTCAGGCCTGCTTATTTTCCCCCAGACGGCCGGCGCGCCAGGCGTAGAGGAAGTAGACGACCAGGCCGATGAGCAACCACAGGGCCAGGCGCAACCAGGAGCCTGCCGGCATGGAGAGCATCAGGGCCAGGCAGACCAGGGCGCCGGCGGCGGCCACCAGCTTGCCGGCGGGGCACCGGAAGGGGCGGGGCAGGGCAGGGTGGGTGATTCTCAGCACCAGCATCCCCAGGCAGACCAGCAAAAAAGCGAACAGGGTGCCGATGTTACAGAGAAAGGCCAGCTTGTCGATGGGGGTGAGGGACGCCACCAGGGCCACGGCCGCGCCGCAGAGGATGGTCATGCGGTGGGGCGTGCGGTAGCGGGGATGGAGGGCCGCCACCGCCGGGGGCAGGAGGCCGTCCCGGGCCATGGCGAAGAGCACCCGGGGTTGGGCCAGGAGCAACATGTAGAGTACGCTGGTGATGCCGATGATGGCCCCGAGCCCCACCAGGTCCGCGGCCCAGGGCAGGCCCACCTGCCGGAAGGCCGTGGAAAATGGGGCCTCCGGGTCGATCTGGGTGTAGGACACCATGCCCACCAGGGTTAAGGTCACCGCCAGATAGATGAGGCTGCACAGGCTGAGAGAGCCGATGATGCCGAAGGGGACATCTCGTTCCGGGTTGCGGGACTCCTCCGCGATGATGGCTACCACGTCGAAGCCCAGGAAGGCGAAAAACACCAGGGAGGCGGCCTGGACGATGCTGCCGGGACCGTAAGGCATAAGCGGGGTCCAATGGTGGGACCTGACGAAAAAAACCCCCAGGGCCAGGATGAAGGCGATGACTGCCAGCTTGACGATGACCAGGCCCCGGGCAATGAGGGCGTTCAGGCGGGTGCGGAAGATCAAAAGTACGGCGAAGCCCATGACCACCAGGGCGGCGGGGAGGTTGACCACTCGCCCCGGCCCGGTGAAAGGCGGGCCGGCGGCCCAGGGGGGCAGGACCAGGCCGTAAGCCCGCAGCAGATCCTGGAGGTAGAAGGACCAGCCCACAGCCACGGTGGCGGCGCCCATGCCGTACTCCAGGATCAGGTCCCAGCCGATGATCCAGGCGGCCAACTCCCCAAAAATCCCGTAGGTGTAGGAGTAAGCGCTGCCCGCCTGGGGCATCATGGAGGCCAGTTCGGCATAGCACAAGGCCGCCAGGGTACAGGCCCCCCCGGCCAGGAGGAAGGAGAGGATGATGCCCGGGCCGGCGATCTTCACCCCCACCCCGGAGATGACGAAGATGCCGGCGCCGATGATCTGGGCCACCCCGATGACCACCAGGTCCAGGCGGGTGAGGCTGCGGCTCAGGCCGGGGGCGCCGTTGGCGTGCGCCGGGCCGCCGTGCACCGGCTTTTTGGCCAGCGCCCGCCGGCTTAAGGACCGCCAGGTCAAACCGGAAGGTTGGGTGGGCTTCAGAATTCCACGGCCTCAGCGTTGATCTGGAGCTGGGCGCCCGCTCCCCGGGCCGGCGGCAGGTTAACCACGCCCGTCACGGTGAGGGGTTTGTCCAGCGCGGCGGAACTGAGGCTCTGCACCAGCTTCGGGTCCGGCAAGTTGCCGAACAGCACCTCTATCATGCCCTGGGGCGACTTGAGCATGAGAGATTTATGGTGCACCATGACCGGGCCCGGCATGCCCTTGACCTTCACCCGGGTCCCCAGGAAGCGATCTTTGCTGGCCAGGAGTTGGGCCACGGTCAGAGATTCTGGGTCCGGAAGTTGGCTCGGCGCGGCCAGGGGCGCAGCCGGAGGCGCCGTCTGCTTCAGCATCTCCAAAACGGCCTGCTGCCCGGCCTGCACCTGGTTGAGCTTTTCCTGCATGGCAGCCACCTGGGTCTTGAGCGCCTGAATTTCCTTGGAGAGTTCTTCCTGCGCCTGGTTCGAGGGGGCGCAGGCGGATAGAAACACCAACGCCATGAGCATGACGATGAGGCGGCGCATCCCGCCGGGAACCGTATGCATAAAGATAACCTCGGAAGGAATTGGACTTCGGAAGGCCCCAAGTCCAGGCCGGCTTACCCGGGGCCGGAGGGCTCCGAAGCGACTTCAGCCCAGTCTAAGGGATAAACTCTTCCGGGGCAATGGCTAAATTCGGCTTCGGGCGACACCCAGGGAAAAATGCGCCCGGGTAATTTACCTTGAGGCTAAAGCCGGTTACAATGGGGCAACGCGGCGACGTGAAAGGAGAAATAAATATGGCCCGCATCTTGATCACCGGTGGGGCGGGGTTCATCGGCTCCCATCTGGTGGAGTACCTGCTGCGCCAGGATCACGAGATCCTCTGTCTAGATAATTATTTCACCGGTTCCAAAGCCAATCTCCTCCACCTGCGGGACCATCCCCGGCTGGAGATGATCCGCCACGACGTGGTGAACCCCGTCATGCTGGAGGTCGATCAGGTCTACCACCTGGCCTGTCCGGCTTCGCCGGTGCACTATCAGTACAACCCGGTGAAGACCATCAAGACCAACGTCTTGGGGACGCTCAATATGTTGGGGCTGGCCAAGCGGGTGAAGGCCCGCATCCTCCTGGCGTCCACCTCGGAGGTCTATGGCGATCCCCAGGTTCACCCCCAGCCGGAGGGGTATTGGGGGAACGTCAACCCCATCGGGATTCGCAGCTGCTATGATGAAGGCAAAAGGGTGGCGGAAACCCTGATGATGGATTATCACCGCCAGAATAAGGTGGATATCCGCATCGCCCGCATCTTCAACACCTTCGGGCCCCGGATGGCCCTGAATGACGGCCGGGTGATCAGCAACTTCATCGTCCAGGCCCTCACCGGCCAGGACATCACCATTTACGGGGAAGGGCGGCAGACCCGGTCGTTCTGCTTCGTGTCCGACCTGGTGGAAGGGCTGACCCGGCTGATGAACGTCGACGGCGTGTCCGAT
>JAGVPN010000500.1 GCA_020052215.1 Syntrophobacterales bacterium | reverse complement strand
GGGGCGTGCCGCCGGCTGCCTTCCGGGCCCTGGCCGCCCGGGAGGACTGGGGAAAAACCACCCGGACCGGCAAAACCGGGGAGGTGCTGGTGTATCCCACCCTCCCGGAAACCGGAGCTGAGGTTCTGGCCATCGCCCGGCTTTTTGCGGTTGAACCCAAACCCCCGGACGTGCTCTTAGACCTTAAGGCCAATGAGACCAGCCTGCGGCAATCCCCCCTGCAAGATTACCGCTACCTCCATTTCGCTACCCACGCCGATCTCCCCGGGAGGATCCAGGGCATTCGGGAACCGTTCCTGCTCCTGGGCCAGGTGGGAAACGAAGGCCGGGACAACGGCTTTTTCACCCTGAGCAAGGTGTTGGGTTTAAAGCTCCGGGCCGAGATGGTGGTCCTGTCCGCCTGCGTCACCGGCCGGGGGAAGGTGATGGAGGGCGAGGGGGTGGTGAATTTTTCCCGGGCCTTCCAGCACGCCGGGGCCCAAAGCGTGGTGGTGAGCCTCTGGGAGGTGGCCTCCGATGAGGCGGTGGAGTACATGATTGAGTTCTATGGCCACCTCAAGGAAGGCAAGCCCCGGGGTGAAGCCCTGAAACTGGCCCGCCGGGCCATCAAGGCCAAATACCCCCAACCCTTCTTCTGGGCGGTGTTCATTCTCCACGGGGAGGGCTGAGGTTCCGGTTGCCCCAGGAGCCGCTGGCCCCGGAGCGGTATCAGGGTTGGCACCCTTGAGGAGTTGAGGCTGGGTAATCTGACCCCTGCACGTTTTAACCCAACCCTGGTTCGAAAAGTTCCAGTAGGGGCGGTTCGCGAACCGCCCCTACAACAGCTTTTCATGATTTATGGGTGAGCCAACGGCTTATGTGCTACTGTCATAAAAATGGTCTCACTTTTGGAGGCATCTCAGAGCGAGTGACCCGTCATCAGAAAACTAGCCTGCGGTTAACAAGTTCCCGGTCAACGCGGTCTATGTTTACAGATGGGTTGGGCTGCCCCATGGAAAGGGTGGAATTGTTTTTTAAACGAAAATGTGCTAGCATGTTCCGGAGAAGATGATTCTCCCAGGGGAAGAAGAATCTTGCCAGGGCTGCATCAGACCAGAGATAACCTCAATCCGGCTTTACGGCCAGGCAAGCCGGAACTGCCAAACAATCTCGGATGGAGAAAACCATGAGCGCCGAGACCGGAGTGAGAAAAGGAATTAAAATCACCGCGGATGAGGCGGCAAGTTTAGACCCGCAGCAGATCGCGGTGTTGCTTCCCGATGCTTCCCCCCAAACGGAGGTGGAGGGTCAAACCTTCTGTACCTCGATCCAGTGCCCTTACTGCGGAAAATCCGGCAGATGTAATACCGACCCGATGCCCGGCAAATATTACCGGTGTATCAATTGCGGCGCTTTGTTCAGAAGCTGATTTTTCTGCCAGGGGAGGCGGGTCTCTAACCCCTGTTACTCAGGGGACTGGCGCTTTTGTCCTGATAAACCAAAAGCCGGGAGGAGGGTGGGCCGCGTCAGATAAAAGGCAATGAAGGGGATTTTCTCACCAGGTTGCCGGGTGGAGAGGCACCTCACACCGTCCCAGGCTGAGTTGATGGCCTGATGGGTAAGCCAATAAACTGATTCAGGCATGGAGGGAACATGACCGAGGAAATCAAAATCAAAACCGGCACCAAAATCGAGGCGGAAGAAGAGAAGAAACTCGACCGGAACAAGATGGGCGTGATGATCGGCGGGGGGGCCACGGAAGGTGAGGTTGAGGCCCAGGGCTATTATTGCTATACTCGCTGCCCCTGGTGCGGTCATGTGGGGAGATCCATCTGCTCCTCCACCGTATACCTCTACTATACCTGCGGCTGGTGCGGGAGGCCATTCAGGGCCTAGAGGTCCAGTGCCTGAGATCTCAGGGGAGAGCCGTGGTCCGGAACCAGGCTCTGGTAAAAATAAAGGCGGAAGGAGGGTACGCCGCGCCAGATAAAAGGCAATGAAAGAGATTTTCTCACCAGGTTGCCGGGTGGAGAGGCACCTCACACAGTCCCAGGCTGAGTTGATGGCCTGACGGGTAAGCCAATCAACTGAGTTCGGCAAGGAGGGAACATGAGCAAGGAAGGCAAAGTCAAAACCGCCACCAAAATCGAGGCGGAAGAAGCGAAGAAACTGGACCCGAAAGAGCTGGTCAAGACGTTCAGCGGGGAGGCAGCGGAAGGCGAGGTTGAGGCCCAGGGGTATCTTTGCACGACGTACTGCCCTTGGTGCGGCTCCTATTTGAGAGCCATCTGCTCCTCCGAGGTTTACCGCCGCTATACCTGCGCCGCTTGCGGGGGGCTATTCAGAATGTAGCAGTCCAACGCCGGAAATTTCAAGGGAGAGCCGTGGTTCGGAACCAGGCTCTCCCCGTCCATCCCGAATTTCGCTCAGGACGGCTCCTCAAAGCCGTCTTTGCTGTTTTACCAGGCCGAGGGAAGGGGAGTGAATATCTGGACCCATGGCCCCCTCCGCCCAGCGGTCGTCTATCTTTCCCCCGGGAGCAGGAGCGATGAAGCAAGATAAAAAGCTGGAGACCAAATTGGCCGACTCTCCCGGCGAGGTGATCCCGGCAGCCGGCGAACCCCTGGAAGGAATGCCGGTGACTGAACCGGAGTCGGTGCCTTACCGGAAACTCTTACACTGGGGCTGGTACGTGGTGTCCGCGGCTTTGGGATGGTTCCTGGCCAACACCGTCCTGAGCATTGTCCTGCAAATCCTGACGCAATACAATGTGCAGGTTCTGGCCACCGTAGTGTCGGGTCTGGGCAGTTCCCTGGCGGGAGGCGGGGCGGCCCCGAGAAGCGCCGAAGCCGTGGGCGGCGCCGCCAAGATGGGGGGGTTTCTCTCCGCCTTTCTGCCCGGCACTCTGGAAACCGCCGCCATCGTCTTTGCCAGCCTCGCCCTCCTCCTTATCCTGCTGCGCTTTGTGGACCGGATGGTCATGACCTGGTCCGACAACGTGATGGTGGCCAGGCTGCAGCAGCGCCTGCACGACAAGCTCTTGGTCCTGGGGCCATCCTATCACCAGTCCCATGATCTGGGCGAGACCATGCTCATCGTCACCCGCTTTTCCACCGGCACCCAGCTGTTACTGCGCGACCTGCTCTCTTTCCCGGTGGTGCGGGGTATCAGCCTGGTGACCGCCATGATCTTCCTGACCAACAACCTAACCGCGGTGGGTGAAACCCCGCGCTGGGTCCAGGTGATCCTGTTGGCCACCATTTTCATCCTGCCTCTGGGAGGGTGGTGGCTCTCCCTGAAGTTGCGGCGCGCCTTCGAAAAGGTGCGGGACAGTGAGACGGCTTTGGCCAACGAGTTTTCCAACTCAGCTTCCCTGCCCCTGGAAGTGCAGGTCATGGGAGCGGAACCGCAGCGGTCGGAAGCCTTCGGCAATCGTCTCCGGACCCTGATCCGCTATAAGATAGCCGCGGCCTTCCGGAACGAAATCGCCACCCAGTTTCAAACCAGCACCCCCATATTTCTGCAAACGGTGTTTCTGATCTACGGCGTCTTTTTCGCTCTTAAATCCGGCAACCCCGCGGCTCCCGGGGCTATCCTGGCTATCTACTACTTCGTGCCCGAGGCGGTGAGCCCCTTGCAGGAGATCATCCAATTCTTCACGGGCCTGCAATCCACCTGGCCCCAGGTGGAGAAAGTGGTGGAAATCTTGGAGGCGGAACCGGAGGTGAAGGAAAAGCCCGGGGCGGTGGCGCTCTCTCCCAGCCAGGGCGCCCTGGTGCTGGAAAACCTCACCTTTGCCTATGCGCCGGATGGCCAGAAAATCTTGGATGACCTGAGCTACGCCTTTGCCCCGGGCCGGGTGACTGCCATTGTGGCCCGGGCGGGCATGGGAAAATCCACCCTGCTCAACTTGGTGGCCCGGCTGCGGGACCCGCAAGGGGGCCGGATTTTGGTGGATGGACAGGATATCAGCGCGGTTACCCTGGCCAGTCTGCGCCGCCAGGTGGCCAAGGTTTCCCAGTTTCCCTTGTTTGTGGCCGATACCATCCGCACCAACCTCAAACTGGCCAACGATCAGGCCACGGATGACGAACTGGCGGAGGTCTGCCGCCGATCCGGATTCTGGGAGGTGCTGGAAAACGCCGCCGGGCCCCACACCCGGCCCCTGGATTACCACCTGCCCCGGGCCAGCAGCGAAGGCTTGTCCGGAGGACAACGCCGGCTCCTGGCGGTCACCCGGGCTTTTCTGCTGCACCCCGCCATCCTGCTGCTGGATGAGCCCACCACCGGCATTGATGCCATCGGGCGCTCGCAAGTGGCCACCGTCTTACGGGAGGCTTGCCGGGGGCTCACGGTCCTCCTGGTGGACCACGATATGGAATTCATCTCCCATTTTGCCGATTGGGTCTGCTGCCTGGAGCACGGCAAATTCGATGAGGTGGGGTCCCCGGAGGAACTGGCGAGCCGGCCGGGATTATTCCGGGATTTGCTCGAGGCCTCCCAAGAAGACCACCCGGAGGCGGCCAAAGAGGCCCCAGGACTGATCAAGGCCTAGTGTTGGTAAGGGCCGTAGGGCTATGCGCTGAAGGCGGGATGCGCTTCGCTTTCCTGCCCTACGGCTCTCCTTAAGCCAACTCGGCGAACCAGCGGAGAATGCTCTTCACCTCAAAGATGCGCAGGTCCGGGAAGGCGCCCACTAACAGGGCGCAGATACCTGAGACGGCCGGAGTGGCAAAACTCGTCCCGGTCATGGTGGTGTAACCTCCCCCAGCCGCGGCCACCGTGACATCCTCGCCATGGGCGATGAACTCGATGGCGTGGTCAGGCCGAAACGCCAGGTGGAACTGGGACAGGAATTTCCCTAAATCAACCCCAATGCTCGAAGATAATTCCGCGGGAAAACCGTCATCGGTTAACGGCAGGTTGCGACGGGCGGCAATTACCAGTTGGTTCTGGCGATAGGCGGTTTCACAGAGAGGATGCAATTTTGCGGCGAAGCTGGCCTTGGCGGCCAGGCTCATATTCAGAATCCTGATTTTTTGGGCCACCGCAAAGCTGAAACCGGCCAATAGAGCTTCTCCGGAGCCCACGTTGAGGGTGTCCAACACCCGGATATCGATGAGACGCGCATTCGGGGCGAGACCGCAAATAACACTGGCCACGGCGGTGCCGTGACCATAGAGGTCAGCGTTTTCCGGAACCGGCTGCTTGACGACCTTGAACTCATCGCCGCTCTTTTCCACCACATAGGCCTCCAGAACTTTGCCGGCCAGGGCAGGGTGGGTGGCATCAATGCCGCTGTCAACCACCGCCACCGAAACCGGTTCAAGGGGTCTTGAGGTCAGGTCGGGGAATTCGATGTTCAAGGCGGACAGGAGACTTTTTTGCATCAACTCTCCAGAAAAGACAAGATATCCGACAAAAGGCGGGCGATCCCGGCTTTCCGCTCCGGTTTGGCCTTGACCAGACGCGAGACTGCGGCAACTATCTCCAGGTCCAGACGTTCATCTTCCCTCAAGAGGCCGGCCACTTTCCGGCCATCAGACAGGGACTGGAGCGCGGCCAAGCGGCGGCGCTGGTCAATAACGATGGCAGCCACCCAGGCGATGCGGGCATAGAGGAGGGCGTCGGCGCTGCTGAACTTCTTGTCCTCCTTGAAGCTCACGGCGGTGATCACCCCGATGAGGGTATCATTGACTATCAGGGGGGCGGCAATCTCCGCACAAGGCTCCTCTGCTGCCCTGAGTTTTGCCTGGTCTTGGGGCAAGTGGAAAGTGGGCGCGCCCATCTGAACCTCGTGAGTCTGGGCCGCCAACCCCACCAGTCCTTTCCCCATGGGCACCCTTTGACCCAGCAAGGCTTCTCCCAAGCCCACCTGGCCCACGGTCATGGCAAACACCAGTTCGTTAGTGGCTTCATCCACCACGAGCAGCGCGCCTTCGTGAACGCCGATGAACTGGGCCCCCAGTTCGATGAGCAACCTCAGGACCTTTCCTTCAGGGCTTTCCTGGGCAATACCCAGATAAGTGCTCAGGACGGTCATAGGCCAGCCTCCTTGAACAGCCAGGATGCGTCTTATCCATTGCGGCCCCATGATTATCCCTTTAGGGAAAAATGTCAAGGCAACCGCGAGGGGCTGGTAGGCCGCAAGGTTGGTGAAAAATTGATTTCGCGGCCAATTTTATGCTAACCTGCTTCTCACGAGCAGGTGCAACTGCGAACCGGAGATCATTTTTTGTGGTTTTTAGGTTGAAAGAGAGTTTCCCCACAACTCTCCGAGACCGTCGCACCTGAGCCTTCGGCGCACCCGTAAATTATGAAAAGATGTGTAGTTCCCGGCCATCAATTGGTGCGTAGGACGCACCCTACGGATGATTTTTCAAGACAGTCGCTCATGGGCCGTTGGCACACCCGCAAAGCCTGAAAAGTTTATGATGGGCTTACCCCCAACCTTGAACCTTGAACTTTGAACTTTTCGGAACAGGAGAAGACAATTATGAAAAGACTTATCCTGTCGGTACTGATGGTGGCCCTCCTGGCTACTGCGGCTGCGGCCCAGACAAATCTCCTGGTAGCCGGGGATCACTACAAAGCGGCCTTCATAGCTCTTCAGAACAAAGACTTGGACAAGGCGTTGGCGGAAATCAACGCCTCCATCGACCTGATACCCCAAAACTTTCAGCCCTACTTCCTGCGGGGTGACATCTACCTGGCCCGCAAGGAATACGACCACGCCGAGGCTGACTTCACCAAGGTCATCAGCCTAAAGCCGGACTTCCAGGATGCCTACACCATGCGCGGCCGGGCCCTCCAGTACCAGCACCGGTTGGACCAGGCGATCGCCGATTTCAACCGGGCCCTGTCCCTGGACCCCAAGGACCGGAACGCCCTGTTCTCCCGAGCCTTTGCCTATTACCAGCAAAAAAAATACGAATCGGCCCAGGCGGACGTGAGGCGGGCCCAGGCCCTGGGGGTCAAGTTCCCGGAGCAGTTCCTTAAAGCCCTGGAGCAGACCGGCAAGGACCGGATAGCCCTGGGACCCGTCCGGGGCCGCCCCACCGAGGCGCCGCC
>JAGVPN010000480.1 GCA_020052215.1 Syntrophobacterales bacterium | reverse complement strand
ATTTGAACCAGGGACCGTCCGGTTATGAGCCGGTTGCTCTAACCGCTGAGCTATGGGCCCGTGCCTATCAGTCATCGGGGGGGCATCCCTTCGGGTCGGACTTAGCTTTTTCAGTCTGCCCCCCAATAAATAATTATAACTCTCCTCCTTAATTGTTCAATAGGGAACCCTCACCGGGGGCAAAATCACGTCTCGATAAAGCTTTTCAGCCGGGTACTCCGAGACGGATGCCGGAGCTTCCGCAGGGCCTTGGCTTCGATCTGGCGGATGCGTTCCCTGGTGACCGCAAAGTCTCGCCCCACTTCCTCCAGGGTATGATCGGTTTTTTCGCCGATGCCGAACCGCTTGCGCAACACCTTCTCTTCCCGGGGCGTCAGGGTGGACAGCATCTTGCGGGTCTGGTCCGCCAGGTTGAGGTTGGCCACCGCCTCGATGGGCGTGGAGATTTTTTTGTCCTCGATGAAATCTCCCAGGTGGCTGTCTTCTTCGTCGCCGATGGGCGTTTCCAGGGAGAGGGGCTCCTTGGCGATTTTCAGAACCTTGCGCACCTTCTCCAAGGGAAACTCCATCTTTTCGGCAATCTCTTCCGGGGTGGGCTCCCGGCCAATCTCCTGGACCAGGTAGCGGGAGGTGCGGATCAACTTATTGATGGTTTCGATCATGTGGACCGGGATGCGAATGGTGCGGGCCTGGTCGGCGATGGCCCGGGTGATGGCCTGGCGGATCCACCAGGTGGCGTAAGTGCTGAACTTGTAACCCCGCTCGTATTCGAATTTTTCCACGGCCTTCATCAGCCCGATGTTGCCTTCCTGGATCAAGTCCAGGAACTGCAAGCCCCGGTTGGTGTACTTCTTGGCAATGGAGACCACCAGGCGTAGATTGGCTTCCACCAGTTCCCGCTTGGCCTTTTGGGCCTGGTACTCGCCCCTTTCCCCCTTGACCAGAGTGGCCAGCAGACGGCTGGCCGGCATTCCCGCCAGGGTTTCGATCCGGCGCAGCTGCCGCCGGCAATGGACCCAGACCTCCTCCAACTCCACCAGTCGCTCGGGAGTCAGGGATAGAGGCAAAGCCGGATTCGGGGCGCCATTTTTCAGCTCCCGGCGCAGCTGGCGGAACCGGGTAGCCGACAGGCCTGCGGCCTCGAGACTTTTTTCCAGCTTATGCTGACAATCCCGGATGACATAGCCGAATTGGCGCAGCCGGTCGAGAAGGTCTTCCAGGTAGAGGCGCTCCACCCGGAGATTTTTAAAATGCTCCACCAGGCGCTGGCGGTGTCCGGCAATCTTCTGTTCCATGGGGAGGCGGACTTCGTCTTTGCGGGGCAGGGCCTCAACTTCTTTCATCAGCTGCCGGATTTTTTCTTCCTGAGAGCGAAATTTATGGATCAATTTCAGGACTCGGGATTTTTGGGTAGGCAGGTCCACGGCAGGATCATCTTCACCGAAATCATCCAGGGTGTTCTGCGGTGACAGCTTTTCCTCCTCCAGCCGGTTCACCAGCCCCATGATCTCTTTAAAGGTAAGGGGAATCTCCAGCAGGGTGTGGAGCACCTCTCTTTCCCCCTCTTCAATGCGCTTGGCGATCTCCACTTCACCTTCCCGGGTGAGCAAGGAGACGGTCCCCATTTCTTTGAGGTAGAGGCGCACCGGATCGTCAAATTTGGCGGCGCTATCCGCATCCAGGCCCAAATCGCCTTCGCCTTCGGGTATGCCTGGGTGCGAGGGCATGGCCATGCTGGAGGCCTCGGGAGGGGGGATTTCCAGGTCATCGAAGATCATGATGTCCTTTATCTGCACGTTCAAGAGGCTCTCGGAAGATAGGGAGTCATGCAGGTCGTCCACGGTGATCAAGTTGTCATTATCCCTCATAGGCATGATACCCTGAAAGCCGTCCATTGCCCTTCCCTTATTCATCCATTCTCTCCTTTTGCTATAAAGCCGATAGAGCTTTCAGTTGCTGATCGATTTCCCGCCACTGAACCTGCAAGGGCACTTCGTCATCATCGGAAGCGTTCTTAAGCCTTGCTTTCAGCCTGGCCCGGGCCTTCTTAAGGTGTTTAACCTTAAGATCCCGGCGCCAGTCGGCGGCCAGGAAGTCTCCTGCCGGACCGTCGGAATCGTCCTCCTCTAAGGCCAAGGCACAGATGTGCTGCCGTTGGGTTTCTCCTGTCGCCTGCTGGACCAGGAGGCCGTGATCCATCCTGCCATGTTCACGATAGCTGGTGATGACTAGCTCTAAAAGCTCTTTTAACTCCGGGTTCTTAAACTCCTCGGTCCACTCTGCCAACTCCTCCGGGCTCACGGCTTCTGAGTGCGCCAGGACCCAGCGCAGCAACTTTTTCTCCTGGTCGACGACAATGCTCCGGGTCGGGTCCAGCCGGGCGGCCGAGATGGGGGCCAGGGAGGCGAGGCTCCGGCGCAGCACCCCTTCGTCCACCCCCAGCCGCTGGCTGGTGGCCTTGAGCCACAGGTCCTGCTCCACCGGGTCCGTCAGGGCCTGAACATAGGGCCGCAGTTCCGAAAGGACGGCCACCCGGCCTTCGATATCCAGGCCGTGGGTGGCGATGAGGTCTTCCAACAGGTAGCTGAACCAGGGTTGGGCCGTCTCCCAGGCCGAACGGAACATCTCCACCCCGTGGGCCTGGGCGTAACTGTCCGGGTCCAACCCCGCGGGCAGGGGCAAGGCCCTTACCGCCAGATTTTCCTGGGCGAACAGGGGAAAGGCCCGCTTCATGGCCTGGGCCCCGGCCGCGTCGCCGTCATAGACCAGGACCACCTTATCCGCCACGGCCTTGAGCAGCCTGACCTGCTCCCGGGTCAGGGCCGTGCCCAGGGTGGCCAGGACGTTCGCCACGCCGTGCACCTGGAGGGCGATGAGGTCGAGATACCCCTCCACCACCAGGGCCACCCCGGTGGCCCGCAGGGCCGCCGCGGCCTGGGGCAGGCCGTAGAGGGTGCGCCCCTTGGAGTACAACAAACTCTCCGGGGAGTTGAGGTATTTGGGCTCGCCGTCGCCGACGATGCGGCCGCCGAAGGCGATGACCCGGGACTGCCGGTCGAAGATGGGGAAGATGATGCGCTTGCGGAAACGGTCATAAAAGCCGCCCCGGTCCCGGGGCGCCAACAGCCCCACTTCCTGGCCCAGGTCCAGGGGGACGCCCCGGTGCTGAAAGTGGCGGGCCAAGGTGTCCCAGGCATCGGGGGCATAGCCCAGTTGAAAGGCCCGGATGATCTCCGGGGTGAGGCCCCGCTTTTTCAGGTAGTCGCGGCCCGGCTGGCCTTCCGAACTCGTTAGGGTGGCGGCGTAGAAGGCCGCGGCGGCGGCGTTGGCCTCGTACGCGGTGGTGCGCTTTTTGGCCTGCCGGGCTCCTTCCGGGCCCAAATCCTTGAAGGATACGGGGATGCCGTAGCGCCGGGCCAGTTCCTGCACCGCCTCGGGGAAGCTCAGGCGGTGGTAATGCATGAGGAAGGAAAAGACGTTGCCGCCTACGCCGCAGCCGAAACAGTGGAAGATGCCCTTCTCCGGGGCCACCGTGAAGGACGGCTTGGTCTCGGAGTGGAACGGGCACAGCCCCGAAAGATTTCTCCCTTTTTGGGTCAACTTGACGTACTGGCCCACCACCTCCTCGATGGAAGCCGCGTCTTTGATCTCCAGGAGCTTGTCTTCAGGGATAAAAGCCATTTAGAAGCCGTTTTTGGTTTTTCGTTTTTGGTTAAAAGCCTGCCTTATTGGTGGCACAGGCTTTCCAGCCGGTGCATGTCCTCAATGTAGGGCGGGCATTGCCCGCCATTTTCTATTTCCCCTCCCCTGGTGGGAGGGGGTTAGGGGGAGGGGGATAAAATGCCTTGCCACCCCCACCCTAACCCTCCCCCATCAAGGGGGAGGGAATTTATCCCAAGTAGCCCAGGCTTCCAGCCGGTGTTCTTTGTTGAGCGGTGCGCCCCCGGCCCCGATTTGGATAACAGGAGACGCACCGGAAAATTACCGGTCGCCTCATTGGGCAATCAAGTCCTGCCGGAATGCCGCCATTTCTCCCTGGAGCTGCCAGATGCGTAGTTTCATGTCCTCCCGGTGCGAAAGGAGGGCATCCATTTCCGGGTTTAAACTGCGCAATTCCTGGGAGGTGATGGAGATCGGCTCATGCCGGAGCCGCACCTGGGATATGGGAATACCAGGGAACCTCTCCAGAAGTTTGGGAGTCAAAACCAGCAAATCGACCTTAGTATGTCCCACTACCGTCTGGGTGATCTTCATGGGATAGTAGAGGAATTTGGTCTTGAACCGGTATTGAATGGCCTCGCCGGTGCTCAGCACTTCATCCAAGGAGACCACGTCAAAGACAAACCAGGTGAACCCTTCCGCCAGATATTCGGCAATAATCCTTCTGTTGGCTGCCGGAATGATGGGGTTCTGCACCCCCGCAGATTTGAGATACTTTTCCACCCAACTGATGAAGCCCGCGGTGTTCAGCACGTGGGTGACGGAAATATCGTGGGCCCCGATTTTTTTGTGGAAGGTCACTTCCCCCGCCGGCGGCGCTCCGGGAGCGAGGTCGCGCCCTTTACCGCCCGGTTGGGCAAACCGGCGAATTTTTTTATTGATCAGGGAGTTAGCCCGCCGGAAAGTCTCCACATCCCCTTTCTTCACCTGCGGCTCGGAGGGCAGGGGGAGGACCTCCAGGACCTGGGTGGCTTGGGAAGCCCGCATATCGGTGGACAGCAGGAGAATCTCTTCGTCCCCGTTCCAGGCGATCATGGCTCGCTGGTTGGGCTCGAAAATCTGGACATTGGGATTGAAGGGAATGGAGCCGCGGTCGGCAAACAACGGCGCGGTTCCGAGCACAAGGAACAGGCCCAAAAAAATGCCGACTTTTTTCACGCAGGTCTCCTTCTTTTTCTCTCGTTCCCAAGCTCCTGCTTGGGAACGCACTTGTCTGCCAAGCTCCTGCTTGGCGCAGTCTCTAAATTTCCAAAAAATCGATCTCCAAAAATCCCTGGCAACCCGGCCCAATTTCGGGCGCTGGAATATGGCCAATCCTCCGGTTTATCCGCCAGTCCTGCCCTCACCGGGTTATGATGCAGGTAATCCATCTTTTGCCGCAGCATCTCTGCTGAACTGATCTGCTTCGGATGGTTCCCTTCCTGCCAGACCTGATAAATGCTGTCGACTTTGTGCTTAAGCTTGTAAAAACTTAACTGGTTCAGCAACCAGGTCTTGTTGTTTTGCTCAGCCAATTTTATGATTTCCCTGGCCGTGTGACTTTTAATCTCTTTGATGATCTTCCCTAAATCGTCTCCCTGGCATATGAGATGGAAATGATTGTCCATGATGACATAGGCATATATCTTCAATCCTTTGTTGGTTCGTGAATAATTAAAGGAATCTATCAAGACCTCAAAATAGGGTTTCCGGGTGAAAACCGGCAGCCATTCAATTATGGTCGCAGTGATGAAGTATATTTTGTCGGTGTCAATAATTTTATATCGCGTTCTCATTTCGGGCGCTCAAAGCAGAGCTTTGATTCCAAGTGCGTTCCCAAGCAGGAGCTTGGGAACGAGAAAAGATTGATTTTCCCCTCGTTCCCAAGCTCCTGCTTGGGAACGCACTTGCCCGCCAAGCTCTGCTTGGCGCTTCAGGTATTGGTGGGGCGAACCTATTATTTAAAATCAGTTTTAATGCCAAATACTTTATGCATTTTAACGCCAAATAATTTATTATTATCTCTTATAACCTTAAACATTAATTCAGAATCATAAAGTGAAACGCTATACCAATGCAAAAAATAGGCTAAAATTAGTAATGGCACTCCAATAATCATCAATGATATCGAACACCAAAGGTATATCGTATTCTTTAAAAAATTAAATTCAATTCCAAAAATATAATTAATTAATGAAGGAAGAAATATTAATAAAATACCAATAGGAAATGGCACTATGCTTATTAAAAATAATTTGAATATTTTCAACCTTTTCTTATGAATAATATTTTTACCAATTATCTTAAAGCTAATTTCTTGTTGGCATAACTTGCATTTCATTTTATAATAATCAATGGTTTCTAATGGTATTGTTATATTTAATGCATCTGTCACCAAATATTCTTTATATGTCCATATGAATTTTTTAAAATGGCCCAATTTAATTTCGTAATTATTATTTTCATATAATGTCTTTTTAATAGAAAACAATGACATAATCTAAAACCCTTTCATTAATTTCCTTTTGTTTCCAAGTTGGAATTAGGGACCACCCTACGTCAATTTTTCCCCTTTTCGCCCTTTCCCCTCTTCCCCCTAATCTTTCAAATCCACCACCGTCACCCCGGGGTTGGCGTCGGCGTGGAGTTCTTTTACCAGGCCGTGGTGTTTGAGGTGGTCCCATAAGGCCCGTTTCAGGCGGCCGGTGCCCACCCCGTGGATAATGTCCACCTTCTCCTGGCCGTGGAGCACCGCCTGGTCGATGAGCCGGTCCACCAGAGGCAGGGCCTCATCCACCCGCAGGCCCACCAGGTTGAGGCTGGGGAGCCACGCCGGCGCCCGGTGAAAGCCCGAGGCCGTGCCGCTTCTGATCGCCTTACCGGCCTCGCCCCCCACCGGGGTGACCTCCTCCGGGCTGACCCGGAGCTTGACGTTTCTCGCCTGGACCTCCAGGCGGCCGTCCCGGGTGTCCGCGGCGACAATCTGCCCGGTCAGACCCAGGGCCGGCAGGAAGACCATCTGGCCGGCCAAGAACCGGGGCGCCGCAGCCGGGGCTGGGGCGGGTTCGGGGGCCAGGTCAGCCAGCAACCGGGCCTGGCGGCCGGAAAACTCCTGGCGCAGCTTGCCCCAAGGCTCGTGGCCGGCTTTCAGCCGCCGGACAATGGCCTTAAACTCGGCCTCAGCCTCTTTGATACGGGCCAACGCCGCGGCTTTGGCTTCGTTGACCAGCCGGGTGCGCTCGGCTTCCAACTCGGTTTGGCGCGCCTCTAACTCCCGGTTGTGCCGGTCCAGTTCCGCCTCCCGCCTTTTGAGTTCCATTTCCTGGTGGGCCAGGTGCTGCTGGGCCGCCTCCACCGAGGCCAGGAGCCGGTAGGCCCGGAGTTCGTCCTGGTTCAGGTAGCCCTCGGCCATCTCCAGGATCTCCGGGGCCAGCCCCATTTCCCGGGCGAGTTTTAAGGCGTTGGAGGCCCCCACCACCCCGTAGGCCAGGCGATAGGTGGGCCGCCGGGTCTCTTCGTTAAAGATCACCGCCACATTCTCAAAACCATCGGTTTTTTGGGCAAAACTCTTGAGGATGGGCAGGTGGGTGGTGGCGGCGCCGTATGCCCCCCGCTGATAGAAAGCCTGGAGCAGGGCCAGGGCCAGGGCGCCCCCCTCGGTGGGGTCGGTGGCCGTGCCCAACTCGTCCAGGAGGATGAGGGAGCGTTCCGGGAGATCGGCGAGCATCGTCAAGGCCCGCTTCAGGTGGGCCGAAAAGGTGCTGAGGCTCTGGGACAGGTCCTGGGGGTCGCCGATGTCGGCGAACACCGCGCCAAAGGGGCAGAACTCGCTGCCCTCGTCCACCGGGAGGGGGATGCCGCTCTGGGCCATGAGGCTCAAGAGGCCCAGGGTCTTCAGGGCCACGGTCTTGCCGCCGGCGTTGGCCCCGGAGATGATGAGAAAGCGGTGCTCGGGGGTGAGCGTCAGGTCAATGGGGACTACGTCCGGGGCGGCGCTATTCTCCCGCCGCTGCTGCACCAGGAGGGGGTGGCGGGCCTGGCGCAAGTCCACGCCGCCTTGACTCCGCCAGATGGGCTCCCGGGCCCGGAACACCTCGGCAAATTTGACCTTCGCCTGGATGGCGTCCAGTTCTGCCAAGACTGCCAAGGTCTGGCGGATTTCCGGCAAAGAATTCCGCACCAGGTCGGTGAGCCTTCTCAGCACCGCTTCTTCTTCCCGCTTTTCCCGGTTGTGGAGGAGATTCAAGGCGTTGTTGTGCTCGACGATGGCCAGGGGCTCGAGATACAGGGTGGCCCTGGTCTGGGACTGGTCGTGGATGATGCCGGGAATGACGCCCCGGTGGTCGGCCTTGATGGGAATGACGTAGCGGCCGTGGCGCTGGGAAATCAGGGGACTCTGGAGGGCGTCCTGAAAGGCCGGTTGGAAAAAGTCCTGCTTGATCTGGCGGTTGACCCGTTCCCGGGTGTCGGTCAGCTCCCGGCGCACCTGGGCCAGGCCGGGGCTGGCCTGATCCAGGATAAAATTGTGGGGGCTGATACACTGTTGAATGACCTCGGTGAGCGGGGTCAGGTCCTGGAGATTATCGGCCAGGGCGATGAGGCCCGGGGTCAGATCGCCCCCTAAGCGGATATAGTGCCTGAGGTGCCGGGCCAGGCGCAGCACCTGCAAGACCTGGTTGAAGGCTTCGGGGGGCAGTAAGCTGCCCCGGATGCCGGCCTTGGTCAGCCAGGTGGTCAGCAGGGGGAAATCGGTAAGGGGGATGGGGCCTTCACGGTATTGGAGTTCGCGCAATTCCTGGATTTGCCGGAAGGATGCCTGGACCTGGTGCAGATCGGCGAGAGGGGCAAGCTCGGCCAAAAAATCCCGCCCAAGGTCAGAGACGGCGTAAGTTTGCACCACCCGGAGCAGCTGAGGAAATTCCAGGGCGGTCAAGGTTGGCTCTGGCATAGCACTCCAGGTTTCCGTTTAAGGGTGGAAGGTCTATGAACCCAGACGCTGCTGCGCGATCTCTCGAATTACTTTGCCGTCAGCCCGGCCGGCGAGGCGGGCCATGGCGTTTTTCATTACTTTTCCCAGGTCGTTTGGGCCGGTAGCCCCCAATTCAGCGATGACCGCGGCTACTTCGGCGGCCATTTCTTCGGGGCTCAGTTGGGGTGGCAAAAAAGAGAGGAGGACACTAAGTTCCTCCTCTTCCTGTTTGGCAAGTTCGGGGCGGCCAGCCTTGGTGTACTCGGCGATGGCCTCCCTACGCTGCTTTGCCTGCGTGTTAATGCAGGCTTGCAACTCTTCTTCGGTGAGTTGGCGTCTGACCTCCACCTCGCGGTAGCGTATAGCGCTCTTCAACATCCGCAAGGTGGAAGTAGCCACCGGTTGTTGTTTTTTGATGGCCTCTTTTAAGGCCTGATCCAGCCGCTGATAAAGGGACATCAATTGCCCTCAATTTTCCGCAGCTTCTTCAAAGCCCGCTTTTTGGCCGCCAAAATCTTCTTCTTTCGCTTAATGCTGGGCTTTTCGTAATGTTCCCGTTTGCGAATCTCAGAGAGAATCCCGGCCTTTTCGCACTGTTTCTTGAAGCGCTTTAAGGCGACCTCGAAAGGTTCGTTGGGTTTTACCCTGACGCCGGGCATCCATTTCGCCTCCCCCCGTTGTCAGATAGCACCTATCGTCCCCTCTCCCGGCTACTCCAGAAGATTGGTGGGGCTGACATGGTGATGATGCTTGAAACGTTTATTGTTTATCATCTATTTCAAAACTGTCAAGGGATTTTGTGTGGAAACTTATGGTGCAGGGGAATTTCTCCGCTCAAAGAAAATATTTTGCCGCAGGTGACTCTGGTTAGCGTATCATAACACGATTAATAAATTTAGCCCCGGGGTGAGGTATGCGACGCCTAACAATTTGCTGTCTGGTCTGGTTGGCGGTCTGGCTGCTGGCGGCGGCGGGCTGCGTTACCGTCAAGGTGAGCCTGTTCGAAGAGCCGGGCCCATTGAAGGAAAAAATCATCTCGGGCCACGGCCGGGACAAGAT
>JAGVPN010000404.1 GCA_020052215.1 Syntrophobacterales bacterium | reverse complement strand
TGCCGAGCCGTAACTTCATGGTGAACAGGCAATTACCATGGATAGAACCTTGCATCTATCTAATACCGCCAGAACTTAGCCTGGCGCACCAAGAGGCTCCATTTACACAGAATTCTTTACAGACTCTGACAAACTCAGGGCATGCAAGTACTCAAATAATTTAATGCGCCATTGCCCACTTTGTTTTAAGGATATCCAGTTTACTTTCCGCATATAATTGCACACAAACCTCTGCGACCCTGGGATCGTAGAGGATACCCTTATTACGAGAGACTTCCTCCAAAGCCTTGTCGATTCCAAGGGCTGGTCTATAGGGCCGGTCCGCCGCCATGGCCTCCACCACATCAGCCACCCCTAAAATCCTTGCCTCTAACAAAATATTTCCTCCCGATAGGCCATGAGGGTATCCCGAACCATTCCACCGCTCATGGTGCTGAAGTATGATCTGGGTGGTTAACTGGGAAAGTTCTAAGGGTTGGAGGATATCATACCCAACCATAGGATGGGTTTTGATGATGGAAAACTCGAGGTCGGACAACCTGCCAGGCTTAACGAGAATCTCGGTAGGAACACTTATTTTCCCCAGGTCATGGAGGGTCCCGGCTATTCTGAGTTTTGCCATAGTATCACCCGAAAGGTCCATCTTCTCGCCAATAGAAAGGGCGATCTGGGTCACGCGCTGCTGGTGTTGCACGGTATATGGGTCTTTGGCCTTCATGGTGGCTTCAATAACATGCGCAATAGTATTCTGGGTGATAACATCCATGGCGTCCCCCGTTTAAATAGATTGCTTCTATACCTATCATAAGAGATCAAAGATATATGACTATCAGGTGAACACCGGATTTTGGGGTTCCGTAAACCCTAATTTTGGCATAGGGAATCCAGAATTAAGGGGGGGGGGAAAATATCTTGCCAAATGCCTCAATTATCATCGGCAGGGCAGAAGCTAATGGTGCGTAGGACGCACCCTACGGAAGACTTTTCGAAGCAGGAATTACTTGCGCCGGCGACAAAAATAGGGTGAAATAATAAGCCACTGGTTTAAACGAGGCCTATGATGACACAGCATGAGCATGGACAGGGTGAGATCGTTGCCGCAACCCCCGCGGGGGGACTGGCGGTTCCCGACCGGCCGATAATTCTTTACATCGAAGGCGATGGCACCGGGGCGGATATCTGGCAAGCCACCCGCCCGGTGCTGGACGCGGCGGTGGCCAAGGCCTACGGCGAGGGCAGGCGCATCTTCTGGCAGGAAGTCCTGGCCGGGGAAAAGGCCTTCAAACTGAGCCGCAGTTATTTGCCGGTGGAAACCCTAACGGCCCTGCGGGAATACCGGGTGGCCCTCAAAGGACCTCTCACCACCCCCATCGGCGGGGGCTTCCGGTCCCTGAACGTCACCCTGCGCCAAGTTTTGGACCTGTATGCCTGTATCCGGCCGGTGCGGTATTATACCGGGGTGCCCAGCCCCATGAAGGAACCGGAAAAAATCGATATGGTGATTTTCCGGGAAAACACCGAAGACGTCTATGCCGGCATCGAGTGGGCCGCCAACACCCCCGAGGCCCAGCGCCTGATCCATTTTCTCAATCATGAGTTGGGTTGCACCCTGGAGATGTCCGCGGCTCTAGGCATCAAGCCCATGACCGAACGGTGCAGCAAGCGCCTGATCCGCATGGCCCTGAAGCACGCCATGAAACACCGCCTGGCCTCGGTCACCCTGATGCACAAAGGCAACATCATGAAGTACACGGAAGGCGCCTTCCAGACCTGGGGCTATGAAGTGGCCGCGGAGTTGCCGGGAGGGGTGATCCCGGAAGCCGAAGTGTTTACCGTCTATCAGGGAAAACGGCCGGCCGGCAAAGTGGTGCTCAAGGACCGGCTGGCGGACAACCTGTTTCAACAAGTGCTGCTGAGGCCGGAGGAATACCAGGTCATCGCCACGCCCAACCTGAACGGCGATTATATCTCCGACGCCCTGGCGGCCCAGGTAGGGGGGCTGGGGATGGCCCCGGGAGCCAACATCGGCGACAACTGCGCCATCTTCGAAGCCACCCACGGCAGCGCCCCCAAGTATGCCGGCCAGGATAAGGTCAACCCCAGTTCCCTGATCCTCTCCGGGGCCATGTTGCTGGAATATCTCGGCTGGGACGAAGCAGCCCAGCTTATCCACCAGAGCCTGCCCCGGACCCTCAAGGATGGCATCGCCACCTACGACCTGGCCCGCCTCCTGCCGGGCTCCCGGGAAGTGGCGTGCTCCGAGTTCGGCCAGGCCCTCATCGACCATATGTAAGCCTGCGGTTGCGGGCCATGCCCCGCCCGTCCCCCCGGGGAAAAATCACTTGGTCCCGAAACTTTTCCCTGTCGCCGGGGTAACCAGGCAAATCTTTTTAGGGAGATTTATCCTTCGGATAGATGGCAGTCAAAAGCCGGGACTCTATCAAGCGCAGCCAGGCCCCACAAAATCAACCCCGTCGGATTGCAGTCTTTCCATCCGGTAACAACGGCGCCCAGCCTGTTTGGCGGCGCAGAGAGCATTATCGGCCCGCTCCACCAGGGATTCCAGGGTGGGCAGCTCGTCGGTGGCGCTGCTTATCCCCAGGCTGAGGGTGGGGGTAATGGATCCCCGTTCCGTGTTCAGGGTGGCCTCACCGTTCTGCCGGACCAGGCGTGCCGCCACTTTTTCCGCCCCATTCATATCGGTGTCGGCGAGCAGGATGACAAACTTCTCTTCGGCATAACGCCCCAGGACGTCAATGATGCGCAAGTCCTTGAGCAAACGTTTGGCGGTGAGGCGCAACACCTGGTTGCCGACCTCGTAATCATAATTGTCGCAGATGCCTTGAAAATGATCCACCTCCGCCATCAGAACCGACAGAGAGCGGTTGAAGCGGCGCGCCCGGTTGAGTTCCCGATTTCCTAGGGCAAAAAAATGGCGACGATTATGGACCCCGGTTATGAGATCCGCGGTGGTCAGGCGCTGAGCTTCCAGGGACAGCCGGCGGGAGCGCAGCAGGTTCTCAACCCGGGTTTGCAGTTCCAGCTGATTGATGGGGATCCAAATGATCTCATCCACCGTCTGCCACAAGTGACGCGTCACGAAATCGGCATTCCGGCGCGCCGCCACCAGGAGGAACGGCAAAAAGACCGGTTTGGCGGCCTCCTTCCTGGATTGAACTTCCTCCCAGGACTGCTTGAGGGAGGGCTCATCGACTATCCCCAGGTCGAAGGAAAAATCGAGGCTCTGAGCGATCTCGGTCTCCAATACCTGATAACTCTTGACCAACCTGTCTTTCGTCAGGTCAGCACATTTCTTCTCCTGCATGAGCAGAACGATGCGGTCCATGTCTTTTGCCCTCTCAGAGGCCTGCCTTGCACGGGGCTTGGGCTACCCTGACAAAATGGAGTTAACGGGGCCGCCCCCGATCTTCTGCCCCGGGTCATGCCTGACCAAAGCCCGTTGGGCGGAGATGGTTCGCGGCTATGGCGCGCCTAAATGCCATCCACCCGGCGCGGCCTGGTCCGAAACCTGACTTTGCGTCTCCCGAGGTCCCAGTCAGGTCTTGGAAACCGGCGATAGTCCCGCAATGTTATGGTTTACATCGTTCATCGGAATATCTTGATGTAAGCTTAAATCAAAAAAACGCTCCAACGCCCCAGGCAAGCCTTTGGGTGGAAGGCAGGCAAGCACCAATGTTTATCTGTTCTGAAACTGTTGTAGTATCACTGGTATTGCCCTCGAACACCCGTACTGCTACCGGAGTGCCGTGGATATCGGTAAGCAGCCTGTTTTAAAATACTGGCAACTGGCAACTGACTACTCTCCTTGTTTCACCCCGCCATCAGCAGGATCAAGGCGGTTACCATAATCAGCGCCAGGGTGCCCAGAAATTTCAGGATTTCCAGGAGGAAGGTCACGGCGTCCTCCGGGAGGGTCAGGGCTTGGCTTAACTGCTTAACCCGATCTGCAAATTTCAAGTCGGGATGCAGGTAGGGGCACTCGGGTAAAGATACGTTCATTTTAAAGCTCTCCTCTCTGAGGTCGGAAAGGGGCAGCGTAATCGCCCCCGCCCCATAACTGGCCCGCCGGGAGCCGGGACCGCCGGAGTCCCCCGGCGGGTAACGCCGCGCTGGTCCTCCGGCTTTCCCACCTCCACCAAGTAATCCATCACCGGGGCCAGGAGGCGGTCGAAGTGTCGGTTAACGGCAGACGGCCGCGGCCAGGGCTCCCGGGCGTCCCCCCCAGAGCAAGACCCCCCGGCCCGGTTTAAGGGGCGCCAGATAGTGGCTCATGGGCTTCATCCGCGTCTTTTGCCCTCCAGGTTGCGGTACACGCCCACCACCTTGCCCAGGATCTGGACGTCCGCGGCCTCGGCCGGGGAAAAGCGCAGGGGGGTGAAATCCGGGTTGTCGCCCTTGAGGACCAGCCCTCCGGCCTCTTCGTACACCCTTTTTAAGGTGGCCTCATCGTCGATGAGCGCCACCGCGATTTCACCCCGAGCCACCCGGGACTGCACCCGGACCATCACCAGGTCATCGGGCAGGATCACCGGCGCCATGGACTCCCCGGTGACTTTCAGGAGAAAGACCTCCTCGCCCCGGACCCAGGACCGGGGCAGGGGCAGGGTCTCCTCCACGTTTTCGCTGGCCAGGAGAGGTTGGCCCGCGGCGATGC
>JAGVPN010000135.1 GCA_020052215.1 Syntrophobacterales bacterium | reverse complement strand
GCAGGAAATCCACCGCTCCCAGCTTCATGGCCTCCACCGCGGCCTCGATGGACCCCCAGGCGGTGATGATGACCACCTTGACTTCCGGCCGGATCTCCGGGACTCGCATCAGGACTTCCATGCCGCTGATGCCGGGCAGGCGCAGATCCAGGAGCATCAGGGCGTAAGATTTTTCCGCCAGCTTCTGGAGAGCTTCTTCCCCGTTGACCGCGGTATCCACCGGGAGGTTCAGCTTCTCCAGGGCCAGGGCGAGGGTCAGGCGGATATTTTTTTCGTCGTCCACAATCAACACCGACCTGTCGCTCATGGTGGAGCCCCCCTTGGTTTGAGGTTATGCGGCTACGGGCAAGGTGAAAGTAAAGGTGCTGCCTTTACCGGGGAGCGACTCAAGCCAGATGGCGCCCCGATGCGCCTTGACAATTTCTTTACAGATGGCCAGGCCCAGGCCGCTCCCGCCACTGCTGTCACTGGGCTTTACCTGGACAAATTTTTCAAAGATCCGGGGCTGCAGGTCAAAGGGGATGCCTTCGCCGTCATCAGTAACGGAGAGGTGAATTTGGTTGCCGACCCGCTCACCCCGGAGGCTGATGTGGCCCCCTGCATTCGTGTAGCGTAAGGCGTTGGCCAGGAGGTTGACCAGGACCCAAACAATTTTGTGGGGATCAGCGGTCACTTCGGGCAAGTCTTGCGGCACCCCCAAGGTCAACTCGATGCCTTTGGAGTCGGCCTGGGCCTTGATGACGGATAGCGCCTGGTCGCAGAGAAACCGGGGCTGGACCGGCTCGAAGGCAAGTTCCACTTTACCGGCTTCAATCTTGGAGAGGTCGAGGAGATCGTTGACCAGGGCCCGAAGCCGCTGCACGTCTTCGTGACAGGCCTCCAGCAAAGCCCGTTCCTGGTCCGTTAATTTGGTCTCTGCAGATTCCCGGAGCAGGTTCACGGCCATGTTGATGCTGGTCAGGGGAGTGCGCAACTCATGGGAGGCCGTCATGACAAATTCGCTCTTCAGCCGGTCCAGTTCACGGAGGCGGGTTATGTCCCGCAGCAGCAAGACCACCCCCGGTATCACCCCCGAGGGAGTGCGCATGGGCACCATGGAAACCTGATAGTGGCGAGCCGCTTCTCCGGTTTTTATGGTCAGGATATTCTCGCCTTCTTCCAGGTGGGGAGGCTGGCCGGAGGCCAGGGTCTCCTTGAGGAAGCCGAAGAGCTTTTCATCTCTCAGTACTTCCAGAATGTGCTTTTCCAGAGAATCTTCCGGGAAAACCCCGAAAATTTTGGCGGCGGCGGGATTCAAATTCGTGATCAGGAAATTATCGTCCACCACGGCGATGCCGTCGTCCACACTCCGGATAATGGCTTCGCTTTTGCGCTTTTCGGCAATGATCCTGCCGATGTTCATGTCATGGAATTGTTTTAATTTCTCCACCATCAGATTGAACTGGGTGGCCAGTAGGGCCAATTCATCCGATCCCCGCACCGGCACCTTAACATCATAATTGCCTTGGGCGACCTGCAAAGCCGCTTCTTTCAGCTCGGTTACCGGGCGGGAAATGAGGTGGGACAGGAAAAGACTGAAAACTATCACCAGGAGGACTGATGCCCCGCCGATTACCGATATGGAGAAAACCGCCTGCACCGAAATTTTATTGGCTCGGTTGCTGGTGGCATACATAGTTTCGTGGTTCAAATCCCGCAGCTTGATGCAGGTATCCCGAATTGATCTAAATAAAGGTAAGACCACCTCATGATAAGCATTGGCCGCCTTGAGGCGGTCAGATCGATACAGAAGCTGCAGGTTTGAGATTTCAATTAAATAACGGGCATAGGCTTTTTCAAGAGTGTAGATGATCTCCTTCTCCCCCGGGATGGTAATGTTGTCCTTGGCGCGCCCCAACCATTGCAGAAAAAGGGTCTCATTTTCCCGAAACTCCGAGGCGCCCTGTGGCTCATATCCCAACAGGATCAGCAAGGTGGCCGAATCTTGCCGTTCTGCGGCGTCGATCATGTTTTCCGCCGCCTGGATGCTCTGGTAATTCTCCCGCAAAATCGACTCCGAGGCCCGGCCCAGGCGCAAAATCAGAACCACGGCCCAGGACAGCACCACGATGATCAACAGCAGGCTGGCCCCATATCCCAGGAGAATCTTTGTCCGGAAAGTCCGCATAACAAATCTCTTAAGCCCGGCAAAAACTGATATGCTGGCGCAAACTCCGCGTTTGCTTATTCCCCATCTCTCCGCCTGCTGTGGTTAAATCAGGTGCCCGCCCTTTCCCGCAGGCGCATCAGATCCTGCTCTTTGCCGATCATTACCAGGATGTCGCTGGGCTTGATGACGAAATCCGGGGGCGGCAGAAAGACAAAACGCATGGGCACCAGTTCCTTGATGGCCAGGACAAAAACGCCGAATTTTCTCCGTAGGTCCAACTCAACCAGGGTATGGCCGTAGAAGCTGTCCGGCGGGGCCACATCCATGACCCGGTAATCTCCCTCCAGGGGAATGAAATCCAGCAGATTGGGGTTGATAAGTTGGGCGGCCAGCCGGCGGGCGGTTTCCCGCTCGGGAAAGATGATTTCGCTGGCCCCGATGGATGTCAGGATGGCGGCGTGGTCCTCGGTGGTGGCTTTGGCCCAAATCCGCTTCACCCCGATTTTTTTCAGGTACAAGGTGGCCAGGATGCTGGATTCCAGACTCTCCCCCATGCTGACGATGGCCTCGTCAAAATCCCTGGTAACCAAGGAGCTCAGGGCGTGAAAATCGCGTACATCCAGGATCAGGGCCCGCTGCACCTTGTCAAGGATGGCCTCCACCATGGCCTCTTCCCGGTCCAGGGCCAGCACCTCGCATTCCTTGGCCAGTTGT
>JAGVPN010000478.1 GCA_020052215.1 Syntrophobacterales bacterium | reverse complement strand
TTTACTCACGATAGATATTTAGGTGATTACCAACAACGCAACCAAGATCTGCCTGATTTCCCTCAGGCGGTGGCAAAACTCCAGACCTTCGACAACATGTTGATTACTGCCGGCGTGGAGTTGGGGAGTCTGATGACTTTAGTCTATCTTGGCTTGGTCATGGGTATTGGGTTAAAATATGGTCGAAAATTGTGGTCGTCTCCGGAATCCTCCGGGCTGGGGTGGTATCGGGCCCTCGTCTTGCTCGGCTTCGCCATCCACTCCCTGAGCTACGATTCCCTCCTCTTTCCATCGGTTAACTGGCTCTTTCACGCGCAGGTGGGGATCATGGCAGGCTATCAGGCTCCGGGGCAGGGTCCGGCTGAGACCCGGGCCGGCGCCACAGTGCTTTCGGAGATTTAGTTATGGAAACCGAGCCGTCTTTCCCCAAGCGTGAGTCCAGGCGGATTCTTGGCCTGGACATGGGCGCCAAGCGCATCGGCCTGGCGGTGAGTGACCCTTTAGGAATCACCGCCCAGGGACTGGAAGTTTGGGTCCGCCGGAACCGGCAGGCGGACCTGGACCACCTCCTGAAGGTCGGGCGGGATTATGCCGTGCAGCAGATTGTGGTGGGCCTGCCCCGGCATATGGACGGCCGCTTGGGGGATGCGGCCCCTGAAATCATGGAGTTTGCCGGCGCCCTGGGCGAGGCCCTCGGGGCAGAAATCATTTTCTGGGATGAACGCCTCACTACCGCCGCGGCCGAACGGTTGCTGATTCAGGCGGATGTGAGCCGCCGGCGCCGGCGCCAGGTAGTGGATCAGCTGGCCGCCGGACTCATCTTGCAAAGTTACCTGGACCATCGGGAGCAGACCTCGTAAAAAGCGCTCCCGCCGGAGTTGATCTCCCACCCATGCAGCTGAAGTCCACTCCCCGTGGGGAAAAACCTTGGCGATCCTGCATGTATCTAGTTAATTTTGTTATCTAATCAACCTTAGCGTCAGCCCTCCCGGCCGCTGCGGTCGCAATCAGGGCGCCCCTCCCCGAACTCCAGAAACAGGGTTCCACGACCCCCCTGGCCACCCTTCCCTTGGAATTGCGCCACCTGCAGGCGATTTTTTCTGGGTATTCAGAGCTTTTTTTGGTTTTTTTTCTTGACATTACCCTGGGAAAGGGCATATTTTGGCCTCATGTGGGAAAAAGTGGTAGATAGTGGGGATTGATGGGGAGCCATGTTTACCGGTAGCTACTTCCATACCATGGATAATAAAGGACGGGTCAGCATTCCGGCCCGCTACCGGGAAATCCTTAAGGGGGGCAAAGATCACCAGGTCATCCTCACCAATTTCGGCGGCTACGTCCTGGCCTTCCCTCAATCCGAGTGGAATAAAATCGAGGCTAAATTCGCCGAACAGCCATTGTTTCGCAAGGACGTGAGGGCCTTTCAGCGGTTTCTGATTTCCGGCGTCGAGGAGTGCCCCCTGGACCGCCAGGGCCGCATCCTGGTGCCCCCCAATCTCCGGGACTATGCCCGGCTCAGCCGGGAAGTTTGCCTGGTGGGGGCCATCCGCTGCTTTGAAATTTGGGACCGCAGCACTTTCGAGTCTCACCGCCAAGAGTTGGAAGAAACCATTGATGAAGGGATGCTGCACGAATTACTCATCTGATTACAGGCCACAATCCGGTGCATGAACCGGTGATGGTGGGGGAGGTGTTGGTGGGCCTTAATTGTCGGTCCGGACGCCTATATGTGGATGGCACCGTGGGTGGGGGGGGGCATGCCGCGGCCATTCTGGACCGCATCGGCCCGGAGGGGGAGCTCTGGGGCCTGGATCGGGACCCAAACGCACTCCAGGCGGCCGCAGCCCGGCTGGCCCACTACACCTCCAAATTTCAACTGTTTCAACGTTCTTACGCCCTATTAGGTGAGCTGCTGGAAGCAAGCCAGCTCCCGGGGGTCGCAGGCATCCTGTTGGATCTGGGCCTGTCTTCTTTGCAGTTGCAAGAGTCGCAGCGCGGCTTTTCTTTTGGCGGGGACGAACCGCTGGACATGCGGTTCAACCCGGAGGAACCGGGACCCACCGCGGCCACCTGGTTAAACCGCGCCCCAGAAATGGAGTTGGAGAGGATTTTCCGGGAGTATGGCGAGGAGCACCAGGCCCGGCGCATCGCCCGCCTGGTGGTGCAAGAACGGCGCCGGCGCCCCTTCCAGACGACCCGGCAGTTGGTGAAATTGTTGGAACAGGCCCAGGGACCCGGGGGGCGCAGGGGGAGACTGCATCCAGCTACCCGGGTCTTCCAGGCCTTACGTATAGCCGTGAACCTGGAGTTGGATGAGCTGACCGCCTTCCTGACGCACGCCCCGGCCTGGCTGGAACCCGGCGGCCGCCTGGTGGTCATCTCCTACCACTCGCTGGAAGACCGGCTGGTCAAGCAGAGTATGGTGGGCTGGGAACGAGCCGGACTGATGGTTCGCCTGACGCGCAAACCTCTTACTCCGAGTGCGGCCGAAGTGCAGGCCAATCCCCGGTCCCGGAGTGCCAAACTGCGCATTGCCGAGAAAATGGCGCATTAACTTTTGGAGGTATGGGGGATGCCGAACAATCTGACGATCCGCTTAACCACCGTCGGACAGCTCTTCATTTCCAAAAACCGCAAGGTCGGCCACCCCTGGCGCTGGGGGAAGATCGCGGTGACCGTGTTGGTTCTGGCGACCGCCGGGGTCTTTTTCACTTCCCTGTTCCTGGCCTGGGCCGACTTGCAATACATCACCCAAAGCTACCAGATTTCCCAGGCCCAAGAGATCCAGAAACAGTATCTGGATCTGAACCGCAAGCTCCGTATTGAACTGGCCTGCCTCACCTCCATTCATCGTTTGGAGAAACTGGCAGCCGAGTACGACATGGGGGCGCCTCAGCCCTCCCAGGTCGTAAATCTGCCGTGAATCCCGCCTCCGGCAAATGGGTCCGGCTGCGCATCGGCCTGGTGGCCCTGGCGCTTTTAGCCTTCGGCCTGTATATCAGCGGCCGATTTTTTTACCTCCAGGTCATCCGGGGGCCGGAACTCCGGGAAGAAGCTACCCGGGAATACCAGAAATTTTGTCCCATCCTGCCGGTGCGGGGCATGATCCTGGACCGCAACGGCACCGAGCTGGCCGTCAGCACCCGGGTCTCGTCCGTGGTGGCCCATCCCAGCCAGATCAAGGACGCCGCCCGCCTGAGCCGGCAGCTCGCTCCCATTCTGGGCTATAGGATCCGGGACTTACAAGAGACCCTCACCCGGGCCCGCCCTTTTGTCTTTGTGAAACGACATCTCACCCCTGAGCGCGAAGAGGCGTTCCGGGCCTTGGTGGCCGCCGAAACCCAAAAGGCCCGGGCGGCCAAGATCACCGGCCGCACCGACCTGGACGCGGTTTACCTGGTCCCCGAAGCCAAGCGCTACTATCCCCAATTGGGCCTGGCGGGCCAGGTCTTGGGGTTTTGCAACATCGACGGCCAGGGGCTGGAAGGCATAGAGGTCCAGTTTGAGAAGGAGCTCTTTGGCAAACCCAAGCAGTGCTGGAATATGACCGATGCCCGGGGCCACATCGTCGTCACCGGGGAGAAAGCCTGGGATCCCGACGTCATGGGCAACAACGTGGTCCTCACCCTGGACCGCACCCTCCAGTACATCGCCGAAAAGGAACTGAAGGCGGGAGTGGAGAAATTCCATGGCGCCGGCGGCCTGGTTCTGGTGATGCGGCCCCAAACCGGGGAAATCCTGGCCATGGCCCAAACGCCATGCATAGATCCCAACCGTTATGGCAAGTTCGATGAATTTGCCCGGCGCAATCGCCAGGTGACGGATTGCC
>JAGVPN010000319.1 GCA_020052215.1 Syntrophobacterales bacterium | reverse complement strand
GGTGTGGACCTTGAGGCTGGGGTCTTCCTCGCAGACCCGCTCCAGGGCCGGTCCCAGGCGCTCCTGGTCGTCCCGGGTCACCGGCTCGATGGCCAGGGAGATCACCGGTACGTAGGACGATATGGGTTCCAGCACGATGGGGTTTTGGCGGCTGCACAGGGTATCGCCGGTGGAAGCGGCCTTCAGGCCCAGGAGGGCCACGATACTGCCGGCGTGGGCTTCCTCCAAAGGCTCCCGCTTGTTGGCGTGCATGCGCAGGATGCGGGCCACCTTTTCCGTGGTCTGCTTGATGGAATTGTAGACTTCCTGGCCGAATTTCAGGGTGCCGGAATAGATGCGCACGTAGGTGAGCCGCTGGCTCTGGTCCACCATGATCTTGAAGGCCAGGGCGGCCAAAGGCTGGTCATTTTCGGGCGGGCGGCTCTCCATGGCCCCGGTCTTGGGGTTCTGCCCCACAATCGGCGGCACCTGGGCGGGATTGGGCAGGAAATCCTTGATGCCATCCAACAGTGGCTGGATGCCCTTGTTGCGCAAGGCGGAGCCGCAGTAGGTGGGCACCCCTTTCAGCGCCAGGGTGGCCCGCTGGATGCCGCCCTTGAGGGCCTCCACCGTCAAGGGCTGCTCCGCCAGGTAGGCCTCCATCACCTCGTCATCCACTTCCGCCACGGCCTCCACCAGGGCCTCCCGGGCTGTGGCGGCCTGGTCCTGATAGTCCGCGGGGATCTCAAGTTCCTCAAAAGCCACGCCCAGGGTTTCTTCCCGCCACCTGATGGCCCTAAGGCTCAGGAGGTCGATGACGCCCTGGAAGCGCTCTTCTTCGCCCCAGGGGGTTGTAAGGACCAGGGGATGGGCCCCGAGCTTCTCCCGCAGGGACGAAAGCGCCGCCCCAAAATTTGCCCCCATGCGGTCCATTTTGTTAATAAAAGCCAGCTTGGGCACCCGGTACTTGTCCGCCTGGTGCCAGACGGTTTCGGACTGAGGCTCCACCCCGCTCACTGCGTCGAAGACCCCGATGGCCCCATCCAGCACCCGCAGGGACCGTTCCACTTCGATGGTGAAATCCACGTGGCCCGGGGTGTCGATGATGTTGATGACGCAGCCCTTCCACTGGCAGGTAGTGACCGCGGCGGTGATGGTGATGCCCCGTTCCTGCTCCTCGGGCATCCAGTCCATGACCGCGGCGCCGTCGTGGACTTCGCCCATCTTGTGGGTGCGGCCGGTGTAATAGAGAATGCGCTCCGTCAAGGTAGTCTTGCCGGCGTCGATGTGGGCAATGATACCGAGGTTGCGAATGGCCTTGAGTCTGGGGGTGATCACGGTGTACACTCCGGAATTAACAACCTCGTTTGTAAATGAATTTGGCCTTACTTTCAACCTTTAATATTAGGCCAGCCTGATCCGGGAGCGTTATGTCTTGTAATTCTTCGAATTTCCGATATTGTCCCTGCTGTGGCGGACCCCTTTTGACCCAAAGCCGGGGTGACCGGGACCGGCTCACCTGCGGGGAATGCCGCCGGGTGCTCTATGTCAATCCCGCCGTGGGGGTGGCGGTGGTGGTCCGCCGGGGAGAGGCCATCCTCTGGGGCCATCGGGGCAGCGGCCCTTATGGCGGCGCCTGGTGCATCCCCTGCGGCTACGTGGAGTGGGGCGAAGAGGTGAGGGCGGCCGCGGCCCGGGAGTTTTTGGAGGAAACCGGCCTGGTGGTGGAGGTGGGGCCGGTGTTGGCGGTGCATTCCAACTTCCATGACCCCGAACGCCTCACCGTGGGTATCTGGTTCGCCGGGCGGGTGGCGGGCGGTTTTCTTCAGGCCGGCGATGACCTGGCCGCGGCAAAATTATTCCCCCTGGCGGCCCCGCCGCGGCCCCTGGCCTTCCCCACCGACGCCCTGGTGGTGGAGGAATTGCGGGCTGGGAAGGCCGGGCTGATTCCCGACTCGATTTTCTAAATCTTGGCGTTCTTGGCGGCTTGGCGAGATATTAGCCTCACGCCAAGACGCCAGAAGAAATTCACTCAGGCGGGAAAAGCTCTACTGATTCCAGATTCCGTAAATCTTTCAGGGAAACCATGGCCACCCGGGAGCTGACCAGGTCCAGGACCGCAAAGCTGAAGGTGGGGAACCGCTGCTCCTCCAGGGTGAAGGCCCCGGGCACGATGAGGTAGGTGGTGTCCGGGTCCAGGGACAGGCAGGCCTGGCGCGCCTGAAATTCCTGGGGACGCACCGCGTCGTTGGTGTAGAGCAGGCGGCTGAAGGGCGGCGTAAAGCGGGTGACGCTGGGGACGTGGGTGTGGCCGTGGCACGCCAAGATCGGCAGGCGGTAACGGTGGGCCCCGTGCCCGTAGGCCCGGATGCGCTCATTGTAGTGGGTCCAGATCAAAGCCCGGGTGTGGGCCAGGAAGATGCGCCCCTCCAGCTCCAGGGCGATGCCGCAGCCGGTGGCCTCGGGCAGTTGCGGCCCGAAGACATCGTACACCCAGTAAAGCCGGTTGCCGGGGTCCATGGTCAGCCAGGGCCGGAAAGGCTCCGGCGGACAATCTCCCAGGCAGGCCAGGTGAGTGAGCCCCTGGTCCTTAAAAAACGCCAACAACGCGGGAAGGCCGGCGTGGTAGGTATGGGTGTCAGCTACCAGCGCCAGCCTTTCCATTGTCTGTCGATTAGCCACTGAGACTGGGTAACGTTCCTTTACTGAGTTCTTTTGGGGCCGCAGACGTGGCTTTCGGAGCCGCCTTTGAAACGCTGCACCAGGAGAGCCAGAAATTTGATGGCCTCTTCTTTGTCCTTATCGATGACGATGGCTTCTATCTGCTGTTGTTCCGCGGCCGAAAATACGATCTGTTTGTCTGCCATGGTTTATCACCTTGTCTTGAATTAGTTAAGCGCCGCCAGGCAGCGCCTGAAGCAGTGTCTGAAACCGGGCGGCCGTCGAGTCCCAGACCGGCCTTTCCCATTCGGTCTCAACGTCGGGTGACTGCGTTCGTTGACCGGGTGCGGGCGCCGGCAAAAGACTCCCCTGACCCTGTCGCCTCAACCGTGCCCCGGAGTGCCTTCGGCCGCTTTGGGACCGCAGGCGTGGCTCGCATGGGCCTTGAACTGACCTATCAGATCGCTAAGATACCGCAGGGCCTCTTCCCCGTCCTTGTCGATGACGATGCCTTCGATCTTCTGCTGCTCCTGAACCGAAAAGGCAATGGTTTTGTCCGCCATAGATACCTCCACATGCATTGTCAGTGAACACAATTTAAGCTCAAGGCGTCCGGGTGTCAATAGCTGGGCGAGACATTTGCGTATTTAGAAAAATCAGCGATAATAAAAGCGGC
>JAGVPN010000311.1 GCA_020052215.1 Syntrophobacterales bacterium | reverse complement strand
TCCCGGTCCGAAAGCCACCTGGTGCTGATCTTTCTGACCATCGGGCTCTCCATCATCCTCCGGGGGGCCATGAAAATCATCTGGGGCAAGACCCGCATGGCGGTGCCGTCGCTGTCCGGGGAGGCGCCAGTAACCCTGGCCGGGGCCGCCATCCTGCCCCAGACCCTGTGGATTTTGGCCCTCACCGCGCTGGCCATCATCGGCCTGGTGCTGTTTTTCCGCAAGACCTCCCTGGGCCTGGCCATGCGGGGGGTGGCCGCCAACCCCGAGGCCGCGGCGGTGGTGGGCCTCAAGGTCTGGCGGGTCAAGGCGATGAGCTTCGCCCTGGCCGGCGCCCTGGGGGGCCTGGCCGGGTGCCTGGTGACCCCCATCACCACTTTGAGCTACGACGTGGGGGTGCTCCTGGGCCTCAAGGGCTTTGCCGCGGCCATCCTGGGCGGCTTCGGCTCCTTCCCCGGGGCCATCCTCGGGGGCCTCACCCTGGGGCTGCTGGAAAGCCTGGGCGCGGCGTATCTTTCCAGCGCCTACAAGGACGTCATCGCCTTCATTGTCCTCTTGCTGGTCCTGTTCATCCGCCCCAGGGGCCTCCTGGGCGGGACCGGCTAGGCATTTTTGTAGTAGGGTGCGCCCGGCGCACCAGACGCAGTTTAATGTAGGGCGGGCACTGCCCGCCGGGTGCATTCATTCACCGGATTAAAGGCAAGCCCAATGCTACCTACCATCAGATTCGTGGTATTCATGTTGTTCTTCACCCTGTTGGCCGGCTTTTTTTTCATACCCACCCGAACCATGCCCGATAATGCCATCGTGCTGCTCGACGACCAGAACCACACTTATCTATCTCCGGTTTGCGCCAAACAGGAAAAGCAAAAATACCGTACGGCCACCGCTGCCGAGGCGCAAAAACTGAACTATGCACCGGATAAAAAATGCCAGGATTTAAAGGGATTTATCCAGGATAACCGGTCCATTACCGGGAACTTCTTAGCGCGCCTGGGAATGCTGCCGCCCTTACCCAGCCGCTGGAACCCCGACGGCACCTGGAATTGGTGAGTGAAGGCTGGAACTCACACCAGTGATATTTTCTGCCGGGGAAGTTTTTAAGAAAACGGCGGGGGTACTGGAGAGTATTTATGAGCGTCTCCCTAATCCCCCCTGACCCCCCTTTAGAAAAGGGGGGAAGAGAAGCAGACCTTCATAGTGGAAATTATAAAAATTTACTGAACGAGAACCTGGTTGGGGAGTTCTCCGAACATCTGAATAAAGGTGAATATCAAGGTGGGAGTTAATAACCAACGCATCCTCATGGGCAACGAGGCCCTGGGGCGGGGGATTGTGGTTATTTCCCCCCTTTTCTAAAGGGGGGATTAAGGGGGGATTATTAGGTGCTCCCTTACAATAAGAACCTCAAGAAATTTGCCCGGGAGCTTCGCAGCAATCAAACCGAGGCTGAGACTTTTCTCTGGCTGAAGCTCCGGAAGCGGCAGTTAAAAAACTGCCGATTTTACCGCCAGAGAATTGTTTGTAATTATATCGTGGATTTTTATTGTCCCGACGCCAAGTTAGTCATTGAGATTGATGGAGGCCAACATTATTCGGAAGCCGGAATGACTAAAGATGCCGTGAGGGATTGCCACCTGGCCGATCTGGGAATCACGGTCGTAAGATTTTCCGCCAGGGAAGTTTTTAATAATACGGCGGGGGTATTGGAGAGTATTTATGAGCGTCTCCCTAATCCCCCCTGACCCCCCTTTAGAAAAGGGGGGAATTTTTCTGAGGAGTTTTACCGGACTCGACAAACAAAAATCATGCAGACGAAAAATTCGATAAATATCGACAACCAACGCATCCTCATGGGCAACGAGGCCCTGGGGCGGGGGATCGTGGAGGCCGGGGTTACGGTGGCCACGTCCTATCCCGGCACCCCGGCCTCGGAGATTTTGGCCTCGGTGGTTAGCTTCGCCAGGGAGACCGGCACCGAAGTTTACGCCGAGTGGTCGGTGAACGAGAAGGTCGCCTTGGAAGTAGCCCTGGCCAACTCCATGTGCGGCCAACGCTCCGCGGTGTCCATGAAGCAGGTGGGTCTCAACGTCGCCTCGGACCCGTTTCTGCGGGCCGCCTACCTGGGGGTCAAAGGCGGCCTGGTGGTGATCGCCGCGGACGACCCCGGCCCCCACAGTTCCCAGACCGAGCAGGACAGCCGCTTCTTCGCCATGTTCGCCAAGGTCCCGGTGCTGGACCCGTCCAGTCCCCGGGAGGCCAAGGACATGGTGGGCCAGGCCCTGGAACTCTCGGAGCGCTTCGGCCTGCCGGTCATGGTCCGGCCCACCACCCGGGTGTGCCACGCCCGGCAGAACGTCCTTTGCGGGGCGCCCCTGGGGCTTGACCGGCCGCCCCGGTTCGACAAAGACCCCCGGCGCTGGTGCGCCACCCCGGTGTTTGTCCTGGAGCTGCACCGGCAGCTGAACGACAAGCTCGAACAAATCGCCGGGGCGCCGGAGTTCGGCCCCCAACTAACCCCCGGGGACGGCTCCCACCCCGGGGTCTGCGTCATCGCCTCGGGGGTGGCCTTCGCCCACACCGGGGACTGGCTGGAGGAGCTGGGGCTTCTGGGCCGGGTGGATTTTTTCCAGGTGACCATGCCTTATCCCCTGAACCGGAACTTCATCAACACGGTCCAGACCCGGTATGAAAAAATTCTGGTCATCGAAGAGACCTACCCGGTCATCGAACTGCAACTGGCCAACCCCCGGGTCCAGGGCCGCACCTCCGGGTTGGTCCCCCGGGAAGGGGAACTGA
>JAGVPN010000474.1 GCA_020052215.1 Syntrophobacterales bacterium | reverse complement strand
GTTTTTTCAGGGTCTTTAACGCCTGGCAGTAATTAACCCGGGCGGCGCCGGCGGTCCCGCCCAGGACCTGGCTGATCTCCTGATAAGACAGGCCCTGTTCCACCTTCAGGGTGATCACCGCCCGTTGCTTGGCGGGGAGCCGTTCCAAGGCCGCATAGAGACGGCGGCGGTTGTCCTGGGCAACCAGGTCCGCCTCCGGAGAGGGCTCATCCCCCGTCAGAGTTACTTCATCACAGTCAACCGGATCGCCAAATTTTTTGCGGCTCTTCAAAAAATTGTAGCACTGATTGATGGCAATCCGGAACAACCAGGTGCGGAACTGCGCATCCCGGCGAAAACTCCGGATGTGGACAAAGGCCTGGAGAAAGGCCTGCTGGGCCAAATCCTTCGCCTCCTCCGCATCGGATACCATGCGGCATGCCAAGCCGTATATCTCCCGTTGGTACTTATGTACCAGTTCTTCGAAGGCCGGAAGATCTCCTGCCTGGGACCGGGCTACCAGCTGATCATCAGTCATGGGGTCTTTATTCCGGCTTTCATTAATATAGACCCCGTTAAGTTCTGAATGTTAATCATAAGTTTATCATTTTGATAAAATCACCGGAGTTCGACGGCGGTTGGCAGTTCGACGGCGGCCCCCCCGGAGGGCGCCTCTCACCTCTCATTATCGCTTATCCGGCGCCGGGGTTCAACTTTTCCTCAGGGTTTGCCGCCACCGGGGACTGCCGCATCTCCCGCCAACCCGTAGCCAGGGGTACCGTCAGCATCATGAGGCCCAGGGCGGCCACCCCGGGCCAGCCAGCGTGCCCGTAGGCATAGCCGCTCAGGGTGATGCCCGCGGCCCCTCCCAGGTAGTAAGTTAGGACGTACAGCGAGTTGGCCCGGCCGCGGCTCCCGGTCAGGTTGCGGTTGAGGGAGCCCGCGGCTGCGGCATGAATGGAGAAGAAACCGGCGCAGACCAGCACCAGGGCGAGCACGATGGCGAAAATGGATTTGATGAGCGTGAGTGCAATGGCCAGGGCAAAGACCAGGGATCCCAGCACCATGGTGGCGCCGTTGCCGAGGCGGTTGCTGAGTTGGCCCGCCACGGGGCCGATGAAAATGCCGATGATATAGGACAGGTACAAGAGCGTGATGAACCCGGTGGAGGCGTTGAACGGCGGCCCATGAAGATAAAACGGCAGGTAATTGAAAATCGAGGAAAAGACGAAAAATCCCCCAAAGGCCACTTGAAACGCCCGGCGCAGACCCGGTTGAGCAACGAGCGCCAGGAAACCCTCGGCCGCAGGTTCGCGTTCCCCGGAGGGTTTTCCCGCCGGCAGCCACCGCACCGCGGCCAGGGTGGCCGCCACCACCAGCAGGGAGGCCGTGACGAAGGCGTAGCGCCAGTGGAGCGGCGGGTGAATAAAGCCTCCCAGCAGGCGTCCGCCCAAACCCCCGGCCACCGTGGCCGAGACATAAGACCCCATGGCCACATTCAAGCGTTCCAGGGGCAAATTGGTGGACAGGTAAGCCGCCAGGCAGGTAGTCAGGGCGGGCACGAACAACCCCTGGACGAATCTGGCCCCCACCAGGAGGGAAAGGCTGGAGGTGGCGGCGCAAACCAAGCCGCAGGCCGCCACCACCGCGCCGCCCACCAGGATGAGGCGCTGAACCGGGAAGCGGTCCGCCAACATGCCGAAGGGCAGGTTGGCCAGGGCGATTCCCAGGATCACCGCGGAGACGGTGTAAGAGGCCTGGGACGGGTTGACTCCGAACTCCTGCTGGAGGATGGGCAGCACCGGCTGGGTAATGTACACGGTGGTGAGGGCCGCGGCCACCAGGCCGAAGACCAGGGCCTGAAAAGTGAAGAAGGATTGCCGATTCATCGCGTTCCGTTGAAGCGCCAGGGGGCCCGAAACCCGCTGCTCAAGGCGGGGTCCCGGCACGGCGCCATCTTTGCCGCAGCTTCGAGACTTTATTATACCTCAATGTCATCGAAGAGGAATTGCCGGCAGAACAGGAAAGTCTCTTCTATGCCTTTGCCCTGGGCGCGGCGCTCTACACCGCAAAACAGCTGTTGTGGGGCCGGGCAATTTATTTGCCAGACAATTTTTGGAGCATGACACCATCAACCTGAAGAAGGGCAGGGCGGGCGCGGCCCCCTTCAGAAAAAAAGCCGGGATCGCCGGCTGTGCCGATTATTTCTTCCCCGGCCGGGAGGACCTGGCCATGCCCACCATCAGGATGTTGCTCTTGACCACCCCCTCCAGGTCCTCGGTGCCGAACTGCTCTTCGCCCAGGCGGCAGGCGGCGCACACCCCGTCGACATTGCACACCCGGTTGAGCGCCACCTTGAAGCCTTTGGCCCGGGGTAGCGCCTGCTTGAGGCAGGCCAGGGCCTGGTCAAACTTGCCCTGCTTGACCAGGATGGCCGCGAGGTTGTTCAGGGCCAGGGGATGGTCCGGGTCTTGGCGGAGGACCTCTTGAAAGACCTTCTGGGCCTGGTCGAATTTGCCTTGCTCCAGCAGGTCGTAGCCCGCGTTCAACCTCCCGGCGACCCCAGCCTGGCCTTGGGCCCAAATCAGGCCCGGCGCGATCAGACAGAGCGCCGCCAGGATGGCGGTAAGTCGGCGCGTTTTCCGGTTCATCTGCGTCCCCTTTGGGTAAGATGAGATCTCTGAAAAAGCCCCGGGTAGGGGAGGGGGGTAAGGTCTCCCAGCCTCTCATCGCCGAAGTATTGCAGAGATCTTATACGAAGTTGCAGTCAAAAGACATTGAATATTCATGTCATTCTGAACGGAGCGCTCACCGCTACGGGGGTTGCGACCATAAAGCCAGAATTATCTCTATGACGGCAACTTGGTATTACCCCTGCCAACCTCTTTGACCCAGGCCGACCGCCGCAGCTGGCCTGCAAGCGTTGGATTTTTAAGGCACCATATAACTGAAGGAGAGGCTGGTTTAGGTCCACAGCAGCTTGCTTCAAGGTATCAAAATGAATATATATTAAGGTATAATCGGCTCAGTTCTCCTTTAAAGTTAAAACCCGAGGAGTAATGGCAATGCCTATAGCCACAAAAAAGGGCAAACTTTGGGCCTTAATGGGAATTCTGATCTTTCTCCTTCTGAACCCTCCCTTATTGCAAATTTTTAACCTTGACACCTTACTGGCAGGGATTCCCGTGCTGGTTTTGTACCTCCATGTAGTTTGGCTACTTGCCATTGTTGGGCTTTATGCCCTTGGTAGCCGATTAACTTCCCGGGAGTAAGCGGCGCAGGAATCAAACCTATGCTAAACACGGGTCTGGTAGCAGCCGCAGCCTTCGGCTATCTCCTCCTGCTCTTTGCCATCGCTTATTATGGGGACCGGCAACGGGCCCGGGGAAAGAGCATTATAGCCAATCCCTATATCTACGCCCTTTCTCTGGCGACCTATTGCACCGCCTGGACTTTTTTCGGCAGCGTCGGCAAGGCGGCTACCTCCGGCGTGACCTTTCTCACCATCTACCTGGGTCCCTCAATCATCGCTTTTTCCTGGTGGTTCGGTTTGCGCAAGCTCCTGCGCATCTGCAAGGAAAACAACCTGACCACTATGTCCGATTTCCTGACGTTGCGCTATGGCAAAGGGGCCTTTCTGGGGGCCATCGCTACCGTGGGGGTGCTCCTGGCCATAACCCCTTATATCGGCCTACAGCTCAAGTCAATCTCCGATACTTTTAACGTCCTGGTTAATAAAGAAATTACCCCTCCGCTATCCATCCCGATTTATCAAGACACAGCCCTCTATGTGGCCTTGCTCCTGGCCATGTTCGGGATTCTGTTTGGAGCTCGCCATCTGGACCCCACCGAACGCCACGAAGGGTTAGTGGCAGTAGTGGTGTTTGAGTCCCTGATCGAACTCCTGGCTTTTTTTAGCCTGGGTATCCTGGTAACGTTCGGCCTCTTCCCGGGCTGGGGAGAAATCTTTACGCGTATCCAGCAGAGCCCGGAATTTCAGCAGCTTCTCCTGGTGAACACCGGGCCTCACAACAGTTACACCCTTCTTATGGTGCTGACTTTCCTGGCCATGGGGGCCATCCACTTTCTGCCCCGGATGTTCCACATGGCGGTAGTGGAGAATACCGATGAACGCCATATCCTGAAGGCTGTCTGGCTCTTTCCGCTGTATCTGTTGTTGATTAACCTGTTTGTCATGCCCATCGCCTTCGGGGGACTGTTGATGGGCTTGCCCGTGGAACAGGCCGATACCTTTGTCCTGCGCATTCCCTTGCAAACCGGGCATCCCTATCTGGCCTTGTTGGTCTTTTTGGGGGGGTTGTCGGCCTCCACCGCCATGGTGTCGGTTGCCTCCATCGCGGTGAGCACTATGCTCCTCAATAGCCTGGTGATGCCTCTGG
>JAGVPN010000230.1 GCA_020052215.1 Syntrophobacterales bacterium | reverse complement strand
GAGGTGGAAGCCCCCGATGATGAGGGAGACTTTTTGCACGCCCGTGAGTTTCTGGGCGTATTTCACCATGTTGACGATGCCGGGGTGGCTGCAGCCGCCGATCACCACCAGGCCCCGGCCTTCCACCACGGCCACCAGGGCCTGCTCGTCGGGAAAGAGGTCTTGTTCCTCCTGGCCGGCCACCTGGCGCCGGAAGCTGGGCAGCGGTTTTTCGTACCCGGTGGTGGTCTCCACCGTGCCGGTGAGCAGGGCCTGGTCCAGGACCAGCTGGGGGCCCTGGTTCTCATGAAGCTCCACGTTCGCGGCCACCAACTGGTCCAGATCCAGGACCCAGGGACCGATGCGGCCCCGGGGCGTCACCAGGAGCTTGGGCAGAAACACGTCTTGATGGAGATAAACGGGAATAGGGCCGCCGGTGCGTTTGGCCAGGAATTCGAACAGCCCGCCGTAGTGGTCCGGGTGGCCGTGGCTGAGGGCCACCGCGTCAATCTCGTCGACATTGTGTTCCAAAGCTTCCAGGTTGTTGAACAGGGGCAGGGGGGCGTTGGCGGCGTCCATCAGGATGCGGCTGAGCTTGCCCCGGTGGTTCAGGGTGATGAGGTAGGCCAGCCCGTGGGCCGCCAACAGCGGTTTCTTGAGGCGGCCGGGGATCACCCGTTCCACGATGCCGGGACGGGAAGGCTCGAAGACGTCGAAGAAGTTGTCTACCAGGATTTCAACGGTAACGGCCTGAAGAGCAGGGATTTTCATGGGAATCTCCTGTGACGATTGAGACAACGGTGATCTGGCTGCCTGGCCCTTGCCTAAGCGCGGCCAGCCAGGGCCATGGGGTTGCCGCTGCTAGCGGCACGTCCCGGCCAGCCTGTGGGCGGACAATCCGCGCTTGGCCTTTGGGGAAAAATCTGTTAATAAATAGCTAAGTTTTCCTAAAATTAGCGCCCCCGGGGGTGTCTGTCAAGCAATTAGGTAAGAACCGAAAGGAGTGCCCCATGCCCACCTATGAGTACAAGTGCAAGGAACACGGCCATATATTTGAAGTTGAGCAGAAGATGAGCGACCCGCCCCTGACTATCTGCGAGCTCTGCGGCGCCGAAGTGGAGCGCCTCATCGGCATGCCCACCATTTTTTGCAAGGATTCGTCCAGCAGTCCTTATAAGAAGGACTTCCGCTCGGACCCCCACAAGTGGGAGGCCACGTGCGAGTCCGCGTTTGGGGCCACCAAGAAGGACAAAGAAGAAATCAAGAAAAACTGGAACAAAAAGCCCAATACCTGGGTGTAGCGTTCAGGCGGACCGGACCCTGGCAGCCGGACAGCCGGGGCGAGGACCGTTTTCCCACCGTTTTGGGAGGGTCATTCGGGCGCCCAATGGTTCACCCCCCAGATCGGGATCTGCACGCCGCCACAATAGGGGTCAGGGGTTGATTCCCGGCCCCAGACGCGCCGGGTGAAGGGCGCCGCCTTCCGGGGACCATTCCCCGAGACCCGCGGCACCGGCTTCCCGGGATGAGTCCTCCCCAGTAACCCGCGGCATCACTTCCCTCAAAACTCCCACATCATCTTCTGAAAATCGCGCCGGCTTCTTATACCAATCCGCAATCAAAGGGTGGCACAGGCTTTCCAGCCTCTGCCGGCGCAGGCTAAACGTTCATGAACCACAAATGTTTCACCCCCGAGAATGAAAATCCCCCCTACCCCCCTTTTTCAAAGGGGGGTTTAGGGGGATTTGGGTTTTCACGGTAAAGCCTGCGGCTACAAAAATAACCCTTTGATCTCAACTCGGTATTACCCATTGGTCTGGCAAGTTTAACCAAAGGCCTGTTTCTGACGATAAGAAACCTAACCGGGTCGAAAGCCGCGTTTCGCCGTCACTGCCTCGGCCAAAAGGAGCCTTATCTGTCCCCGATCTTCAGCAGCCTGCGCGGGCGCCTCATTCTCCTGACACTCCTGGCGCTCTTGCCGGCCCTGGGGCTGATCCTCTACTCCGGGCTGGAGCAACGCCGGGAGGCCGCCCTCAACGCCCAGGCGGATGCCCTGCGGCTGGTGCGCCATGTGGCCGCGGAGCAGGAACGCATGCTCCACGGAGCTGAGCAACTTCTGGCGGTCCTGGCCCAACTCTCCGACCTCCGGGACCTCCATGATCACGCGGCCCTCTCCGAGTTCCTGGCCCGGGTGCTTCGCCACAACCCGTTATATGCCAATATCGCGGTCGTCAAGCCGGATGGCAGCCTCTTCGCCAGCGCTCTGCCGGTGAAGGGCCTTGTCAACTATGCCGATCGCCCCTGGTTTCTCAAGGTAAAAAAAGCCGGCCGCTTTACCATCGGCGAGTACCAGATCGGCCCGATTTCCGGCAAGGCCGAGATCCCGTTGGTCTATCCGGTAACCAACGCCACGAGGCAGGAGCAGGCGCTGGTTTATGCCGCTCTGGACCTGACCTGGCTCAGCAGTCTGGCCACCGCCATTAAGCTGCCGGCGGGGGCTACCCTGGCCATCGTTGATCGCCGAGGCGCCTTCCTCGTCCGCCATCCCGATTCAGAGAAGTTTGTCGGCAAAACCATGCCCGACATGGAACAGGCAGAGAAAATTTTGGCGCAAGCAGAGGGGAACCTCGAAGCCCGGGGCATCGATGGCAACATCCGCGTCTACGCCTTCACCCCCCTCAAAGGCATGCCGGAAGGGCTGTTTATGCGGGTGGGCCTGCTCCGGCAGGACGTTTTTGCCAGGGCCAACCAGGTCCTGGCCCGCAACCTGATTTCCCTGGCGGCAGTGCTGGTCCTGGCGCTCCTGGCGGCCTGGTGCTTTGGGTCCCTGTTGATTATGCGGGGCATAAACGTCCTGGTCAAAACCACCCGGGAGGTGGCCGGCGGCGATCTGGCGGCGCGCACCGGCTTGGAGACGGGTGCCGGAGAAATTCACCAACTGGCCCGGTCCTTTGACAACATGGTGGAGACCCTGCAACAGCGGGAGGCCGAACTCAACCAGACCAACCAATTTTTAGAAAATATCTTCGACGAATCGGCAGACTGTATCGGCATCGTGGACGACAAGGGTAAATTCGTCCGCTGGAATAAGGCGGGGTTGGAGCTTTACGGCTACACCCTGGAAGAAATCAGGGGCAAATCCTCCTTCGATTTATATCCGGATAAAAATTCGCTGGAACTCCTGCTGGTGCAACTGCGCCGGGATGGGTTTGTCAGGAATTTTGAGATCACCATGAAGTGCAAGGATGGCACAGTGGCGCCCTTTGCGCTGTCCATCCGGTTGTTGTTTGATGGCCATAACCGACCCTTCGGCAGCATTTGTGTAGCCCGGGATTTGAGCGAGACCAAAAAAACCCTGATGGAATTTCAAACCATGAACCTTAACCTGAGAGAGGAAATCAATGAACGCGTCCAGGTGCAGGCCGCGCTTCAGGATACCTTGCAAAAGCTCAAAATCACCGTGGATGAGGTGGAGGAACGCAACCAGCAAATCACCCTGCTGAATGAGTTGGGGGACCAACTCCAGGCCTGCCTCACCCGGGAAGAAGCCTATAACGGCATCGGCCACTACGCCGCCAGGTTATTTCCCAAACTCTCGGGAATGCTGTTACTGTTGAATCCCGGCAAGAGTTTGATCCTGGAGGCGGTGGCCACCTGGGGAGAACTCCAGGGTTCCGAGCAGGTTTTTACCGCGGATGAATGTTGGGGAATCAGGCGGGGCGCCGTCCACCTGGTGAAAGGGGCCTCCGGACTGCAGTGCAGACATGTCCCCCCCGAACTGCAACACGATTATCTGTGCGTTCCCATGATGGCCCAGGGCGAACTCCTGGGCCTGCTGTTCATGCAAGCTTTGCCAACCCCAATTGCGGCATTGCCGGCGGAGTCCGTCGATAACCTGCCGGAACCGGTTCAGCACCTGGCGGTAACTGTGGCCAAACAAGTCTCCCTGGCCCTAGCGAACTTGAACCTCCGGGAAAGCCTGCATATGCAGGCCATCCTCGACCCCCTCACCGGCCTGTTCAACCGGCGCTACATGGAAGAGAGTTTCGAGCGGGAGGTCTATCGGGCCAAAAGGCGGGAGACGCCCATCGGAGTGATCATGGTGGACCTGGACCACTTTAAGCGCATCAACGACAATTTTGGCCACGAGGCCGGGGATATGCTGCTGGTTTCCCTGGCGGGCCTGCTGAAGAAAAATGTTCGGCGGGAGGATATTCCGTGCCGCTTTGGCGGCGAGGAGTTCTTGCTGATCATGCCGGAAGCCTCATCGGAGATCACCCGACAGCGAGCCGAAATAATCCGGGATTGGGGGTATTCAATTGACTCCAGTATCCACAATATGTAGTATTTTTAGTTATGGAGGATTACCCCCGGACACTCTCTGAGTTCGAAGAAAAGTTTT
>JAGVPN010000019.1 GCA_020052215.1 Syntrophobacterales bacterium | reverse complement strand
CGTAATGCTCCTGGAGGTAGTCTCCGAACGCCCCCAGGGCGGCCTCTAATCCTAAGTCGTAGAGAATCGGGGGGCTGATCTCAAAGGTTAAAGCCCGACTGGATTTGATGGTCTGCTCCACCAGTTTTCTGATCTCATCCAGGGACTCGGTCACTCCGGCGGTTGCGGCCCACTGCTTGAGCTCTCCCAACTTGATCTGGGCCAGGGCCAGGATCTGGCCGATCTGGTCATGTAAATCCGTGGCCAGCCGCCGCCGCTCCCGTTCCTCGATCAAGGAGATTTCCGAGGCCAGGGCCCGCAGCCGTCCTTGATAGGCGCGGATTTCGTCCTCCGCCCGTCTCCTCTCAGTGATATCTTCCACGATGATGATGGCAAACTCGGCTTGCTCCAGCACCGACCTGACCAGGGAGACGTTGAGGAGGCCCCGGAACAGCCGGCCGTCCTTGCGGAGGTAGCGGTTATCCATCTCAAAGGCCTGGCGGCGCCCTTGGGCCAACTCTCGAAAAAGAACCAGACAGGAGTCGGCGTCGTCCGGATGGGCGAACTTGGGGAAGATCATGTTACGGAGTTCGTCCCGGCTGTACCCCAGCATCCCTTGAAGCGCGGGGCTGGTCTCCAGGAGGCGGCCGTCCAGATCGGTCAAGGCGATGCCGAAGGAAGCTTGCTCAAACACCGTGCGAAAGCGGGCTTCACTGTCCCGCAACGCTTCCACATAATCTTTGAGCACCAGGTCGGAAACCCCGGGACTGAGATAGATCTTGTGGGCCAGGACCAGGCGGAGAGCCGGAATCAACTCCTCAAAGACGCGATCCTTCAACAGGTAGGCGGAGGCCCCGGCCTTTAGCAGGTTTAAGGCCAGGCGGCGGTCGGCATGGACGGATAAGGCGATGACCTTGACCCGGGGAGACTCGGCGATGATTTCCCGAACTGCGTCGATGCTGCGAAGGTCGGGCGCGGTCGCATCCAGCATCACGACGTCAGGTTTGAGTTCCCGGACTAACCGGACCATGGTTTGGCTGTCCCGGGCTTCGGCGACCACGGTGACATCCGGCTCTTTTTCCAGCAGGGCCCGTATCCCCTGGCGCATAACCTGGTGTTCATCGGCCAAGAGAATGGTTATATTCATTACCTTTTTCCTGGCGGAGCATGATAGGCGCGTCGGTCACCTGGCCCGCAAACATCTGTGATTAGCAATCTTTAGTTAACTACCTTATGTCATTATCACGATCCATCTTGCAAAAATAAGATAGTTTATTACAATACTTGAAAGATAGCATAATAAAATAATAAATGTAATAACAATATCATTGCTCATATAAATTATCTAGGTAACTTCCTGCCGGATTTATCTATCCGCATCAAAAAGCCGATGAAAATGAGAGACGAGATGATGGGGTGGCCGAAGGTGTGGCGGGAGGTGAAAGAAACCTGCAGCAGAAGAGCCTGCCTGGGGGGTGTGGATGGCCGGAGGCTGCTTGGGACGTGGCCGGGCCGAAGAGCGGCCCGGTGCGCCTTATGAGGGCAGGGGAAGCCTACCCCCGGTTCCTTGCCCTACAAGGAGTTCGCAGCTGCCGCCCGGCAAACCGGCAGCCCGCCAACCTTGATCCGGAACCGGCGCCGGCCGTCGGTTACGCCGTAATGCTCCTGGGAGTAGCCGGTCATGCTGGGTAAACCAAGACGAGCCGTGCCGGCAGTCGTGATCTTCCTGCTCCTGGCCATAGGTCACGGGATGGCAGGGCCCCAAGTGGCTCAGTCCCAGAGTCCTGAAATTTTACCCCGGCTGAGCACCGGCGCCATGGCGCAAGAACTGCGGGGGCAGGCCGAGGCCATGTTCCAGGCCGGGAACTATGAGAAGGCCCTCAAACTATTTAAGCAGATTTCTATCCTGGACCCGGAAGATGCCGGAGCCCAGTGCCGCCTGGCCATGGCGTATATCAAGCTGGAGCGCTACCAGGAGGCGGTGAAGGCCTTGCGGCAGGTGCTCCTGCTAAAGGCTGACTACATCGAGGCGTACAATGTTCTGGGGGTGGCGTATATATTGTGGGGTCGGCCTGAAGAGGCTCGCACCATCTTGGCCCAGGCCACCCGCCTGCAACCCGACAATGCCCAGGCCCAGGCCAATCTGGGCGCGGCCTATCTGCTCCTGGATTGTTTTGAGGACGCCCTGAAGGCTTATGACCGATCCCTGAAGTTGAACCCGGAAGATGCGGTGGCGCTCCTGGGCCGGGGCGAAGCTTATGCCAACCTCGGCCGCTATCCGGAAGCCATGGCGTCCATCCAGGGGGCTCTTGCCTTGCGTCCCCAATCGGTGGAGGCTCAACTGGCCTTGGCCGCGGCTTATAATCTTGGCCGATATCAATCAGCCATGGAAATCTTGCAGCGGCTAATTCGCCAGAGAAATGACCAGGCCGAGGTTTACTACGGTTTGGGCCTGCTGCATTTCCAGCAAGAGGATTACCGGGAAGCGGTGGAAGCCTATAAGAAGGCCATTCGCCTCAGGGCGGATTATCTCCAGGCCATCACCGGCCTGGGGGAAGCCTATGCCAAGCTGGGAAATTTTGAGGAAGCGGAGGAAACCTTTAAACGAGCCCTGCGACTGAAGCCTGATTATGCCAGGGCCCATTTCTCCCTGGGATGCACCTATGCCGATTATGGCAAAAGAGAGGCAGCCTGGGGGGAATACGAACGCCTCAAGATCATGAATCCCACCCTGGCCCAAGAGCTGTTTAATTTTATGCTGTGGCAGCGCCGCCTGAGACCCGGGGAAAGGAGTTGGCTCCCGTGGGGCAAGGAAAAGAAATAACCAGGCGTCAGGCAATGGGAGCCAGATCAGGCTCTTGACGTCCAGTTAGGTCTGCCTGCAAAACCTTTATCCTCTGGGACTCCTGAGCAAACCGGATTATCTGCGGCGCCTCATAAACTGCAAGCCCCCCCTTTTTTTAAGTTGTCCTGCAGGTCTGCCGATAGAGATTTATATTTGGATTGAATTCTGGCTTAGCGCGGGGCTGGCTGGATCAGTGATGAGATTGAGGGTCTCTGTTCTTGAGACAGAGTGGCTCAACACCAATCGCTCCGCGGGTGAGAGGATTTGCCATGGAAAACCGACGTCATCCGCGGCTTAGCGTAAATCTGCCCATCAGGTTTGTGGTGGAGCAGGCGGAGACGAAAGAATCCCAAGCCGGTCAGGGGAAGTTGAAAAATATCAGCTACGGGGGGATTCTCTTCGAGGCTGAACCACCTCTGCCCATGCAAACGGGTCATGTCCGGGAGTTTTCTTTTTTCCTGATGCCTGAAAATAAAAAGGAGTGCGACCTGACGCATTTCCAGGCCCAGGGTCTGGTCTTGCGCATTGAAGCCCCGGACCCGGGTTCTTCAGCCTACGAGGTGGCGGTACAGTTTCTCTCGGCCTTAAAAAAGAAGGAGTTGACCATTAAAATGACCGTATCTCCTCGGCGCCGGGTGGGTGCCCTGCCTAAGCCGATCCAGGATGACGAAGCGCCTGGGGGGAGTTTGATCTAGCGCCAACGCCCATAGACCTTAGAACTGCGGCTTCACCGGGCCGGGCGGTCCGGCGGGCTGAATAATCCGGCGTTATTCTCTGGTTTTCGGCGGTTCCCAGCGCCCCCGCAGTTGAGAGACCCACCCACACACCTTCCACCCCACCAGCCCCCAGGGGAAATGGTATACTCTGTCCTGAAGTTCAAAGTTCAAGGTTCAAAGTTCAAAGTTAGGGACATGCCCATCAGGGGCTTTTCATAATTTACGGGTGGACCAACGGCCCATGAGGAACTGTCCTGAAAAGGCTTTCGTAGGGTGCGTCCTACGCACCAATTAATCAGCGGAAACGGCGGGCAGTGCCCCGCCCTACATATCTTTTCATGCTTAACGGGTGGACCAACGGCCCATGAGGAACTGGTGCGCCGGATCAGGGTGGAGAAGTACATTGTGGCGACCCGGTTCCAGGAAGTCAGGGAGATCCAAATCCCCTCATAAGCCCGAGCCAGCTTGACAATGGCCTAAATTGGTCTATGATTAGCCACCCCGGGTCATCAGCGGGGGCGGTACTGAACGGGGGAAGAGTCGGATTGGCAATGCCAGAGTCGGTCACCTTACAGGCATGGTGAGACCGGCGACTTCGGAAAAAGCAGAACTGAGCGAGGAGGGAGGCATGGTGGCGAACCGGAGGCAGGCCAGGTCTAAGGCAGTTATCGGTTTAATCTTTATGGCAATCCTGTTTTACGGGTGTGCCGGAGGGCAGGTCGAGTCTGGGGGCCAGCCCCTTAAAGCAGTCGTGATCGACGAATACATGCTAACCACGGCCGGTTTCCAGAAGTATAAGCCGAATATGGAAACCCCCAAGACCCAGGCGCTCCTGGACGCCCTGCCCGCAGGCCAGGTGACGACCTTCAGGGCCAATGGCGTGGCTTATCACGCCTATCCGGATAAGGGGGCCAACATCTTGTACGTGGGGGATCAGGCCGCCTACGAAAAGTATGTCGCCATGGCCCAAGGCAAAAAGATTTGTCAGCGGGTGGACGCCCCGGACTCGTCGGGATTTTGGGGTTGTTTTCAGGAAATGCAGCAGAAGGCCACGAAGTAGCGGCGGCGAATCCGGCTAAATCTTACAGATGCCGTGGATGGAGTCGCAGGTCTGGGCACAGAGCCGCTCGCGCCAGTCTCCCGGCCGGCGGGAAGGGGTAGGGGCCACCCCCTGCCGCCGGTTCTCCGGCTGGCAGGCGCAAGATGCGATGGACCGCGGCAGTATAGGCGGCATGGCTCCACAGCAAAAGGCGGGATGCGCTTCGCTTTCCCGCCCTACGGCCCTACGGTCCTCGCGCCAGTCTCCCGGCCGGAAGCAAGGCGGAGGGGCCACCCCCTGCCTTGCCAATCGCCCCCGGTTTGGGTAGGATAAGGCCATGAGCACCGCGTTCAGCTTTTTTCTGCGGCTGTTCCTCTGCTTCGTGGCGGCCAGGTTCCTCCTCCAGGCCATCGGGGTGGAGGGCCGGGATTACCTGGTGGGCTTGACCATCCTGTTTCTGGCCAATGTGTATTGGTTCAGTTACCTGGTGTTTCGGGACCGAACGGTTTCCGAGGTCGAGGCTGACCGCAACCCGCCCAAAAGACCAATGGCCGAGGCTCCTGAGGCGGAGGAGCCTCCGGCCGATCCGGTGCCGCCCGGGGCCTGACGGTGGGCTGCGGGCTCTGGTCCGCTCCGAAAAGTTGCTGATACCAATTGGCAGTCAATGGGTGGCACATCTCGGCCTGAGGCCGCAACCCAACTGCTGTTTTCGGTTTTGTGTTTGGTGTTTATGCGTAAAGTCCTTTATTCCCTCCCCCGTGATGAGGGTTAGGGTGGGGGTGGGTGGCTTTTTAATAATATCCATGGGTTACCCAAATGATCCTCCCCCTCCCACCAGGGGAGGGGGAGTTTCCGGATGGACACAACCTGGCATAATGGACTTATTCATAAGTTAAATCAATTAGTTTATGGCAAAATCTTGTTGAAAAAACCAGAAACCCAGATTCAGTAGCGCAGGCTAAACGTTCATGAACCAAAAATGTCTCACCCCCGAGAATGAAAATCCCCCCTACCCCCCTTTTCAAAGGCGTATATATACTTGAAGAATGCAAACTTCGGAGGCAATCGGTTCAAAGGACAGAAAGAATAGGCAGAGTAGCTACTTATCTGTATTTTCTACCTTTTTCTCTGTCTTTTTAGGTTTAGGCGGGGTGTTGAGCATTCGCCGCAACACATCGGCTTCTGTCGGTTGCTGCGGCTCTTTTTTGCCTTCGTCTTTCATGTTTGGAGTATAGACCAATGGGTGGAAAAAACAAGCCCAGAGTGGCCTTAGACGATCCCCGCTGGGAAACCATGAAAGCATGGGTTAGTGACTTTTTGTGGCATTGGCAAGATACCGGGATGCAGTGCCATGAGGCCGCAGAAGTAATTGTGAGCAACATTCTTACTTTCCAGCAAGCCGAAGACCAAAACGGCCCAAATCTGCTGCCAGAACCTCAATCTTTTTTCGAGTCTCAAGAATAGATTTGATATTTCGTTTTAGTTTTTTGATATAGATCATTTGTGGTTTGAAACTAAATTTAAAGAATTTAAAAGAGTCATCCCACAATCCGGCATAAGTGCTATGAATTATATCGTCACGTTCATTACCAAGGGTAGCCACTCTATCTAGTAAAGATAAGCCTTCATCTTTAAATGAAGCTAATGAGTCTATATTATTGAAACAGTCACGCAAAAATTCTTTTTGTCTTTTTAAGAATTTATCAATCTTTTGATTTTTGGCAATTTTATTGCCTCCAAAGTTTTGGTAAATGTAGGCCAAACAAATATAAAGATTATGTTCAACAAAACCCCATTGAACGACAACATGACCAATGGCGCAACTTAAATTATTTACATCGTCTATTTCTGATTTTGTGGGTTGGTCAATCATAAGGGACTCTATAAAAAGGAGATGGTAAGATGTCCACCAAAAGAGAACAGCTTAAAGGAAAAGTAGTTGCATTGGTTAAGGATTTTATAAAAAATGAGGGCGGCATTACGCATAGGGATTTAATTAGGATATTCGGCCCAAGTCACCCAATTGAGGTTGACAGGATAGCTACTATCTTAGATCAAGAGAAAATCAATTTCGTTTAATAAGTTTTTTGATTTCAGATATTTCAAATTCTAAGACGCGGTGTTTCCGGGCCGAGAAAATGATAGCACATTGAAAATCATAAGTTTTCTCATTAGTGAGGACATAAAAGGCGCATTCATTTTCCGTGCATTCTCGGCCTATTATTGGGCATTTCTTTTCGGGAGCAGCGGCCATAATTTTTACCTCCTTAACTGTGGGGGTCGCTCAAAATCACCATAGCACAAAGACAGATGGGAAGCCATGGAGTTTTTAAAAACGAAATCTTGTAAATAAGGCACATTCGGCTTTTCTCTTGTGAGGTAGGTGAAAGACGCACATATCAGTACATTCTTCACCTTTCCCAAACGGACAAAGGAGTTTGGTTAGTCCGCCGATAGGTTAATCGCTTACCGGAAATGCCTTTAAGGGCTTGTGCTTCTCTCATAGAATCATCGAAGCCCAGCTTTACACGATGGTTATAGCGAAAATCAAACTCAGTGGTATAGCGATGAAGATGGAAAGGGCTCACATGCTGATAAACGCCATAGATACCACGCTTGAAGATGCTGAAAAATCCCTCAGCCGTGTTAGTGTGGGCAT
>JAGVPN010000185.1 GCA_020052215.1 Syntrophobacterales bacterium | reverse complement strand
GGCGCCAAGAGCCTTCCCCAGCCGGGGAGGATTGATTTCAGCCGGGCGTGGACCGTGGTTTCTTCACCTCGAAGTGCCACTTCCACAAGAGATAAATGGCCGGATAGATGAGGAGTTCCAGGAGGAAAGAAGTGGTGACCCCGCCCACCAGGGGGGCGGCGATGCGCTTGGCTACTTCGGCGCCGGTACCGGTGGCCCACATGACCGGGAACAGGCCGAAAATGTTGGCTAAAATTGTCATGAGCTTGGGGCGCAACCGCTGGACCGCGCCGTGCATCACTACGTCTTTCAGGTCTTCATAGGTGTTCAGTTTTCCCTGGGCCTTGCGTTCATCGTGGGAGATGTCCAAATATAACAGCATAATGGCCCCGGTTTCGGCATCCAGGCCCGCCAGGGCGATGATCCCCACGAAAACCCCGACGCTGAGATTGTAGTCCAGCAGATAAAGCAGCCAGATGGCCCCGATCAGGGAGAACGGGATGGCCAGCAGGATGATGCAGACCTTGACCAGGGATTGGGTGCTCAGGTAAAGGAGCAGGATGACCAGAACCAGGGTGATGGGAACCACCACCTGGAGCCGCTCCCGGGCCCGTTCCATGTACTCAAACTGGCCGCTCCAGATGAGGGAATAGCCCTGCGGCAACTGCAGGTGGGCTTGGATGGCTTCCTTGGCCTTCTTGACAAAAGTGCCCACGTCAATATCGTGAAGGTCCACGGTGATCGTGGTGGAACGCCGGGAGCCTTCGCTCTCGATCATATCCGGGCCTTGATGGATTTTGATGTCCGCCACCTGCTCCATGGGGACCTGGCCGCCGTCCATGGTGGGGATGAGCAAGCGCCGCAAGGCCGGCAGATTTTGGCGGTAATCCTGGAAGTAGCGCAGGTTCACGGGGTAGCGCTCCAGGCCCTCCACCGTCTGGGTGATGTTCTCGCCCCCCATGGCGCTGGTGATGACCTCCTGGACGTCGCCCACCGTCAGGCCGTAGCGGGCCGCCTCCAGCCGTTTAATCTCAAAATCCAGGTAATAGCCCATGAGCCGCTTCGCATAGACGTTGGCGGCGCCGGGCACCTTTTTTAGAATGCCTTCGCCCTGCTCCGCCAGGCGGTTCAGAACCTCCAGGTCCGGGCCCAGGATTTTAAGGCCCACCGGAGTCTTGATGCCGGTGGCGAGCATGCTGATGCGGATCTGAATGGGATAACCCCAGGAGTTGGAGAGGCCCGGAAATTTAATCGCGGCCTCCAGTTCCTGGATGAGCTTTTCCGTGGTCAGGCCCGGACGCCAGTATTTCCGGTCCTTGAGGCGGATGGTGGTCTCGATCATGGAGAGCGGCGCCGGGTCGGTGGCAGTTTCGGCCCGGCCGGCCTTGCCAAAGACGTACTCCACCTCGGGAAAGGTGCGAATGATGCGGTCCGTTTGCTGGAGGACGTTTTTTACCTCGGTAATGGAGATGCCCGGCATGGTGATGGGCATATAGAGCAGGTCGCCTTCATCCAACGGCGGCATGAACTCGGAGCCCAGACGGGACAAAGGATAGAGAGTGATGACCACCAGGACCAGCGCGGCGATGATGGCTAGGAGGGGAAACCGCAAAATCCCCCGCAAGATCGGTTGATAGATGGCCATGGTCATCCGGGACAGGGGATTGGCGGACTCCGGACGGATTTTTCCCCGGATGAAATAAACCATTAAGATAGGGATCAGGGTGATGGCCAGGATGGACGCCCCGCCCATGGCAAAGGTCTTGGTGAAGGCCAGGGGCTTGAAGAGCCGGCCGCTTTCACCCTCCAGGGCGAATATGGGCAAAAACGAGACGGTGATGATCAACAGGGCGAAGAACAGGGAGGGCCCCACCTCTTTGGCGGCGTCCAGGATCAGCGGTTCCCGGGGCGCGCCCGGCGGGGCATGCTCGATCTTCTTATGGGCGTCCTCCACCATCACCACCGAGGCGTCCACCATATCGCCGATGGCAATGGCAATGCCCGCCAGGCTCAAAATGTTGGCGGTGATATTGAACTGGTACTGGAGGATAAAAGAGATCAACACCCCCAAAGGCAGGCTGATGATGGCGACAAAGGCGCTGCGCAGGTGCAGGAGAAAGAGAACGGTGATGAGGGCTACAATGGCGATTTCTTCATAGATGGCCTCTTTCAGGGTATCGATGGCGCGATCGATGAGGCCGGAGCGGTCATAGGCCGTTTGGATGAGCACCCCCGGGGGCAGTCCGGTTTTGAGTTCGGCCAACTTTTGTTTGACGCCATCGATGACCTTCCGGGCATTTTCGCCGAAACGCATCACCACGATGCCGCCCACCACTTCTCCCTGGCCGTTGGCCTCAGCTATGCCGCGTCGCAGTTCCGGACCCAGGCGCACCAGGGCCACATTCTTGACCAAAATCGGGGTGCCCTTGCCGTCGGCGCCCACCACAATGTTTTCCACATCGGCCAAATTCTTGATGTAGCCCAGGGCCCGCACCATGAACTCGGTTTGGGCCTGCTCAACCACCGCCCCCCCGCTGTCCTGATTGGAGCGCTGGATGGCCATCTTGATCTTGGCCAGGGGGATCTTGTAAGCCGCCAGCTTGTTGGGGTCCACCACTACCTGATACTGTTTGACGAACCCGCCGATACTGGCGACTTCGGAGACCCCGGGCACGGTTTGGAGCTGATAGCGCAGGTACCAGTCCTGGATGCTGCGCAGTTGGGCCAGATCGTGTTTACCGGTGGGGTCCTCCAAGGTGTATTCAAAGACCCAGCCCACCCCGGTGGCATCGGGGCCCAGAGTAGGGTTCACCGCAGGGGGTAGCTTGCCCCGGACATAGTTGAGGTATTCCAGCACCCGGGAGCGGGCCCAATAGATGTCGGTGCCGTCTTCGAAGATGACATTAACCAGAGATAGGCCAAATTGGGAAAATCCCCGCACCGCCTTGGCCCCGGGCACGGCCAGCATGGCCGTGGTCAAGGGATAGGTTACCTGGTCCTCCACGATCTGAGGGGCCTGTTCGCGAAAATCGGTGCGGATGATTACCTGGACGTCGGAGAGGTCCGGGATGGCGTCCACCGGCAGTTTATACGCGGCATAGATGCCCCAGGCGGTGATCAGGAGCCAAATGAGCAACACCAGGACGCGGTTGCGGACGCAGGCTTCGATGATTTTGGCAATCATGGCTTGGTGACGCTCATCAATGTTTGTGGCCCGGAGGCATGGGGGCCGCGGGCGCCGGCGTGGCAGGCGCCCCCGGCGTTGCTTCTTTGCCCTTCTCCTGGGCCCCTTGCGGCGGCAACATCATCTGAATCGCTTCCCGGAAGCGCGACTCGGAATCCAGCAGGAATTGGGCCGAAGTGACCACTTCCTCACCCCCGCTCAGGCCGGAGAGGACCTCACGGACGTTATTGCCGTCGCCGTAGACTCCCAGTTTTACCTCCCGGGGCTGGAAGCGGCCCTGGCCCAGGGCGATAAAGACGTGCTGCTTGAGGCCGGTGTCCAGCACGGCTTCCATGGGCACCACCACCGCCGGCTTGGTCACCGGGGACTCGATCTTCACCTGGGCGAACATCTCGGGCTTGAGTTTGAGCCCGGGATTGGGGAAACGCAGGCGCACTTTGGCGGTGCGGGTGGCTTCCTTGAGGTAGGGATAGATATAATCGATCTTGCCCCGGAAGGTTTCACCGGGCAGATAATCCAGGGTCATGGTTACCGGTTGGCCCACCTTGATCCAGGGCAGTTCATACTGATAAATATCGGCGTCCACCCAGACCGTAGTAAGATCGGCCACCTCCAACAGCGGCATGCCGGCCTGGACATACATCCCCTGGGTCACCAGGCGCTTGGTGACGATGCCGTTGGCCGGGGAGGCCAGCGTTAAATGTTTTTTCACCTGGCCGGTACGCTCCAGGGCGTCGATCTGGGCGGCGCTGATGTCGAAATAGGCCAGGCGGCGGCGGGAGGCCTCGGCCAGGCGCCGGGCGCCATCGGCCATCTCCTTCACCGGGCTGCTCCTCATGGCCTTGAGGTTCCGCACCGCCAGGAGGTATTCCTCCTGGCTCGAGACCAATTCCGGACTGTAGAGGCTCAGCAGGGTCTGGCCCTTGCGCACCGGGTCGCCGGTGGCATTGACGTAAAGGCGCTCGATCCAGCCGTTCACCTTGGTGGTGAGGGTGGACAGATTGCGCTCATTGAAGTTCACCAGGCCCACGGCCAGGGTGAGCCGGGACAGGGGGCGAACTTCCACTTTGGCGGTTCGTACCCCCAT
>JAGVPN010000443.1 GCA_020052215.1 Syntrophobacterales bacterium | reverse complement strand
TTCCTCGGTAACGACCCGAAGACCGTTACTCAGGACGCTTTTTTGGTTCACGTCCGCCCCGGCGATCGGATTCGTCCGGTTGGGGGTTGTCATTGGGGATCAAGGCCTTGCGGGACAGGCGAATCTTCCCCTGCCGGTCCACGTCCAGCACCTTGACCATCACTACGTCGCCTTCCTTGAGGATCTCGTCCACGGTTTTCACCCGGCGGTGGGCCAACTCCGAGATGTGCACCAGGCCGTCGGTGCCCGGCAGGATCTCCACAAAGGCGCCGAAGTCCATGAGCTTCTTGACGATACCCCTGTAGGTGGCGCCGATTTCCGCCTCCGCGGTGATCTCATTGATCATCCGGATGGCTTCGTCGGCCGCGGTCTGGTCGGACGACGAGATGTGGATGCTGCCGTCATCTTCGACGTCCATCTTGACCCCGGTGGCGGCCACGATCTTCTTGATCATTTTGCCGCCGGGTCCGATCACGTCCCGAATCTTGTCGGGATTAATTTTGAGTACGATGATCTTGGGCGCGTGTTCCTTCAGGGTGGCCGAGGGCTCGGCGATGGTCTCGGCCATCTTGCCCAGGATGTGCAGCCGGGCCTCCCGGGCCTGGCTCAGCGCCTTGCCCATGATCTCCCGGGTCAGCCCCGTCATCTTGATATCCATCTGCAGGGCGGTGATCCCCTGGCTGGTGCCGGCCACCTTGAAGTCCATGTCTCCGATGGAGTCTTCATCGCCCAGGATGTCGGACAGCACCGCCACCCGGTCATCCTCCTTGATCAGCCCCATGGCCACCCCGGCCACCGCCGCCTTGATGGGTACCCCGGCGTCCATCAGGGCCATGGAGGCCCCGCAGATCGTCGCCATGGAGGAGGAGCCGTTGGAGGAGAGAATTTCCGACACGATGCGGATGGTATAGGGAAACTCTTCCGCGGACGGCAGCACCTGGGAAATGGCCCGCTCGGCCAAAGCCCCATGCCCGATTTCCCGCCGCCCCGGACCCCGGATCATGCGGGTCTCTCCCACCGAATACGGGGGAAAATTATAATGGAGCATAAAGGCCTTGAAGGTCTCACCCACCAGGGTCTCGATTTTCTGTTCATCCGAGGGGGTGCCCAGGGTGGTGACGGCCAGGGCCTGGGTTTCGCCCCGGGTGAAGACCGCCGAGCCGTGGGTGCGGCTCAGCATGCCCACTTCCCCGGTGATGGTCCGGACGTCGCTGAAGCCGCGCCCGTCGATGCGGCGCTGCTCGGTGAGCATCACGTTCCGCACCAGCTTTTTCTTCACCTCCGAAATGAGGCCCTTGGCTTCTTTTTCCCGGCCTTCCACCTCAGGGCCCAGGGCCGCCAGAATCTCCTGCCGCGCCTGGTCCATGGCTAGATGCCGGGCTTCTTTTTCCGGCTGGGCCATCGCCGCCAGGATCTGATCCCGGCCCAAGTTCTCGATTTTCTGGCGCAGCTCCGAGTTATCCGGCACCTCCGGGAGTTCCCGTGTGGGCCGGCCGATCTCCTGGGCCATGGACTTGATGAGATCCAGGATGGGTTTAAGCTGCTCCTGGGCGAAAAACAGGGCCTCCAGCACTTCTTCTTCCTGGACCATCTGGGCCCCGGCCTCTACCATCACCAGGCCCTGGGGCGCTCCGGCCACGATGAGATTCAGAGTGCTCTCTTTCAGTTGGGAATTGGTGGGATTGACTACCAGCTGTCCGTCGATTTTGCCCACCCGCACCGCGGCCACCGGGCCGTTAAAGGGGATGTCGGAAATCGCCAGGGCCGCGGCGGCCCCGTTCACGGCGACGATATCCGGGTCAATCTCCATGTCGCCGGAGAGCACCGTGGCAATAATCTGGATTTCATTGACCACCCCTTTGGGGAACAACGGCCTCATAGGCCGGTCAATGAGCCGGGAGGTCAGAGTCTCCTTTTCCGAGGGACGACCGATCTCTCGCCGGAAAAAGCTCCCGGGAACCCGTCCCGCGGCGTAAGCTCTCTCCATATAATCCACCGTCAGGGGCAAAAAGTCGATGCCCTCCCGAACTGAGTCGGACATGACCGCGGTCACCAGCACCGCATTTTCGCCGTAACGCACCAGCACCGAACCGCTGGCCTGTTGGGCCAAGTGGCCCGTTTCGAAATAGAGGTCTCGACCCCCGATTTCTACTGAGTATGTTTTTGCCATATTATTCAGTTAAGCCTCCTACTTTCTCAGGCCGAGCTGTTCGATTAAGGCCCGATAACGTTCGATGTCTTTGTCTTTCAGATAGTTCAGGAGGCGCCGGCGCTGACCCACCAGCTTAATCAATCCCCGACGGGAATGGTGGTCCTTGGCATGGACCTTGAAGTGTCCCGTCAAGTAGCTGATTCGCTCGCTCAAGATGGCCACCTGAACCTCCGGTGACCCGGTGTCAGCGTCATGCACCCGGTAGCGATCGATAATCTCCTGTTTCTGTTCCGTATTTAAGGCCACGTCTTCCTCCTTTTTTTAGCGGTCAGCCTTCAGCTTTCAGCCGTCAGCCAAAACTCCACGGCCCTATGGCGATCTTGACCGCGTTTTTTTATCATCTTTACTGCTCACCCATCCCAAACACCCGCACCGGGGCCAGGACCATCTGGGGCGTCAGGCTCCTTACCTGCGCCACCGCCACGAGTGTGGCGTCGGACAAGACCCGCACCTGCTCCCCGTCCTGTAAATCTTCGGCCGGGCGCACCAGAAGCTGCCCCTGGCGCAACTGCCGGGCCTCGGCCAGCCCCACTTCAACCGGCCGCATTCCCAGCAGGCAGTCCGACAGCGGGATGATCCTCCGGCCCAATTCCTCCCGGCCCAGTTCATCCAGGGCCGCCAGGGGCAGGGCCTCTTCCACCCGCAACCCTCCCACCGCCAGGCGGCGGAGAGCCGCCAGATGCGCCCCGCATCCCAGGGCGTCGCCCAAATCCTTGGCCAGGGTGCGAACATAAGTGCCCTGGGAGCACTTCACCGTCATGGTGAACTCCGGGATAGCCACCTCGTCCACGGTCAACTCATAGACCGTCACCGTCCGGGGCGGCAGGTCCACCGACTCCCCCCGGCGGGCCAGGCGGTAGGCCCGCTCCCCCCGGCAGTGCAGGGCGGAGTACATCGGCGGAACCTGGGTCACCTCTCCCACAAAAGCCGTCGCGGCCTGGTAAATCTGCTCCGGAGCCGGCAGCGCCTCGCACCGGGCCACCACCTCCCCGTAGGCATCCTGGGTGTCGGTGGCCACCCCCAACCTGACCCTGGCCCGGTACACCTTGGGTTCG
>JAGVPN010000146.1 GCA_020052215.1 Syntrophobacterales bacterium | reverse complement strand
CCTGGGGGCTGGCCGCGGCCACCCTGGTCCTCCGGGGCGCCCTGGCCGGGTTCTCCCAGCGCCGCTGCCTCAAGGGGGAGCTGCCCCTGTGGGCCTTTGCCCTCCTGCCCGTCAAAGACCTGCTTGCCTTCGGCCTGTGGCTGGCAAGTTTCCTGGGCAACCGGGTGGCCTGGGGGGGCCGAGCTTACCGGGTGACCCCGGAGGGCAAACTGGCGCCCCAATAATTATGGTGAAACATCAAAATAGGAACGGTTCGCACCCCCCCCTGCGTCCCAGCCCCCCCGTAGATTTGACTTTCGCGCCGGTCTCAGTTAAGGAATGATGCATGAATAGCAAAGTTCTGCAGCAGTTGCTGGAAGAGGTTCAGACCGGCCGCCTGCCGGTGGCCGCGGCCCTGGAGCGCCTCCGGACCCTGCCCTTCGAAGACCTGGGGTTCGCCCGGGTGGACCATCACCGCCAGCTCCGCCAGGGTTTCCCCGAAGTGGTGTTCGCCGCGGGCAAGAGCCTGGAGCAGGTCCGGGGCATCCTCACCTCCCTCTGCGCCCGGGCCGACCACGTCCTGGTGACCCGCCTGGCCCCGGGGGCGGCCGCGGCGCTGCAACTTGACTTCCCCCACGCCCGCTATCACCGCGATTCCCAGGCGTTGACCCTCAGCCGGGGCGAAGTCCCCGACCGGGGCCGGGGCCTGATCCTGGTGATCTCGGCCGGCACCTCCGATATCCCCGTGGCCGAAGAAGCCCTGGTCACCGCCCAAATCATGGGCCACCGGGCCGAAGCCCTGTACGACGTGGGGGTAGCCGGCCTGCACCGCCTCCTGGCCCACCAGGAACTGTTGGCTCAGGCCACCTGCTTCATCGTGGTGGCAGGCATGGAAGGGGCGCTGCCCAGCGTGGTGGCGGGACTGGTGGACCGGCCGGTGATCGCGGTGCCCACCAGCGTGGGCTACGGCGCCTCTTTCGGCGGCCTGGCGGCGCTTTTGGCCATGCTCAATTCCTGCGCCACCGGCCTGGCGGTGGTCAACATCGACAACGGTTTCGGCGCCGGCTTCCTGGCGGCCCTGATCAACCGCCAAGATTGATTTCACGCCCATGGCCCTGACCACCTGTCGGGAATGCAGTGCTGAAGTGAGCGACCAGGCCCGGGCCTGTCCCCGGTGCGGCGCCCCCAAACCAGCCAACCCCTCGTGGTCCGGCTTCGGCTTTGAATGGAAATCCTCGCGGACTTATGGGGGCTACCCCCTGGTCCACATTGCCTTCGGCAAAGACAGCCGGGGCAAGTGGCGTGTGGCCAAAGGCGTCATCGCCATCGGCCAGTTCGCCCTGGGCCTGGTCACTGTGGCCCAATTCGGGGTCGGCCTCTTGTTCGGGTTCGGCCAGTGCATCATCGGGGGCGTCGTCCTGGCCCAGGTCGCCGGGGGCCTGGCGCTGGGGGTGGGGCAGGTCGCCACCGGCTACGTCGCCATCGGCCAGGTAGTCCTGGCTTACTACGGCCTGGGGCAAATCGGCCTGGGTAAATTCCTCTGGACCACGTCGAAACGGGACGCCGAAGCCGTGCAATTTTTCCTTTCCTGGTGGAGCTATCTGAAACAGCTCATAAACTAGCGACAACAACCGATAAGGAGCAAGGGGTGGGAAGACCCAACACCCTGCCTCAACTCCGGAATGGCCCCGAGGAATTATGCCGATGAAATCAAGGCGTACCCTGGTTTTGGCCTTATGCCTGGCTTTTTGTCTGGCCGCAGGCGCCCTCCACGCCGCCGAGCCCCGCCGGCTCTTCCAAACCTCCACCCTCCAGGCCCTCATGGCAGGGGTCTACGACGGAGACCTGACCTTTCAAGAATTAGCCCGGCAGGGTGACTTCGGCCTGGGCACTTTTGACGCCCTGGACGGCGAAATGATCGCCCTGGACGGGGCTTTTTACCAAATCAAGGCTGACGGCCGGGTCTATCCCGTGACCGGTTCCATGAACACCCCCTTCGCCGCGGTGACCTTCTTCAAGGCCGGTAAGACGCACATGATCGAAATGCCCCTGAACTACCAGCAACTCCTCGATTATGTCACCCGGCTGCTCCCCAGCCCCAACCTCCCCTATGCCATCAGGATTGACGGCCTCTTCACCTCCGTCAAGACCCGGAGCGTCCACCGGCAGCACAAACCCTATCCGCCCCTGGCGCAAGCGGCCGAAAAGCAGGCGGTGTTTGAACTTACCAACGTCAAGGGCGTCATCGTGGCCTTCCGCTATCCGGCTTACCTGGCCGGCGTCAATATGCCCGGGTACCACTGCCATTTTATCACCGCGGACCGCCGGGCCGGCGGGCACCTCCTGGACTGCCGGGTGGAAGGGGCCACCGTGGCCGTGGCCGCGCTGCCCAATTTTTACCTGCGTCTGCCGGACACCCAGGAGTTTTTAAAGTCTGATTTAACCGGAGACCGGCGCCACGAACTGGAAAAAATCGAGCGGTAAGCAGGTCAGGAGGGCCGGATGGTCCCGTCGCCGGTCCCGGGCTGCCCCGCCCTGCTCATGGGTTACCTGGGTCTGGGGCAAATCGGCCTGAGCAAATTCCTCCGGACCACGAGGTCCCCAAAACCATTTTTTGACTGCGGTGGCCAAGATCGCCGCCCAATCCCGGCTTGAAGCGAAGGAGAGTAAGCGAGTGTTACATGTTCTGGTAGCAGTCACCCTGGGGCTCAGCCTCATGGTATCCGGCTGCGCGGCGTTGAAGGCGGCCCCTTCCACGGGCGCCGGTTTTGTGCCCGTGGCCCAGATGGCCCCGCGGGCAGACCTCCCTTTCCAGAAGGTCTGGTTCAAGGACGGCGTGGATTTCAAGCGTTATAAGAGCATATATATCCCGGAGGTGCACACCGGTTACCTCCTCCAGTCCAACTGGTGGCAGCAAAACTTCCGCCAGGGCCAGATGCAGGAAGATTTGGCCACCATGGCGCAATACATGCGGCAGGAATTCAAAACCGCTTTTCGCAATGATCCATACCGGCGTTTTCAGGTAGTGGAAGCCCCGCAGAAAGATTCCCTGACCCTTGAATTGGCGCTCACGGAACTGGTTCCCAGCAATGTGGCCCTCAGCGTCTTGGAGTATGCCCCCTATGGCGGCGGCACCGCGGTCAGGGTGATGGAAAGAGCCACGGGCGCGGAGAGCACGGTGGCCTTCGAGGCCAGGCTGAAGGATTCGGCCACCGGCGACACCCTGGCCATGTTCGCCGACCGGCAGGTGAAAAAAATCAGGATCATTGATTTTAAGGCCTTCACCTGGTATGCCCACGGCAAGGACATCATCAAGGAGTGGGCCGAACAGTTCGTGAAGCTCTCCAATCAGCGGCCGGGAGAGGTTATCGAGGGCTCCGGCGCCTTCACCCTGATGCCCTGGTAAAGCCGGGAAACGGCCTGCCGAAACCATGCTGGAGGCCCAGGCGGTCAGGTTGACCGCCCCTGAGGACAAAAATCTCTGACCCCGGAGGCTCTGATTCAATGGCTGACGATCAACCGGAAACGATATCTCTCTACCAGCAAATGGACCAGGAAAGCCTGTCCCTGGACAGCCGCTTCACCTTCCTTTGCCAGGCCGATTTGCCCTGCTTCAATCAGTGTTGCCGCACCCCCACCGTCATCCTGAGCCCTTATGACCTCCTGCGTCTGAAACAGGGCCTGGGCATTACTTCGGGGCAATTGTTGGAGCGCTATACCCGGCAGGAAATTGAACCCAATTCCAATCTCCCCCTGGTCTTCATCGATGCTTACCGGTCCCCGAAGGGTGGCTGTCCTTTCCTGGGGGAACACGGCTGCACGGTTTATCCCCATCGGCCCGCGGCCTGCCGCCTCTTTCCCCTCACCATGGGCAGCCGGGTCACCCCGGACGGCGTCGTGGACTATTATTTTCGCCGCCGGTTGGACTATTGCCAAGGATTCGCCGCCGGGGTCGAATGGACGGTGGCCTCCTGGATAGCCGACCAGGGATTTGCCGAGTATGACCAGGGGCGTCGGGAATGGCTGGAAATTCTGCTCAAAGCCGGACTGACGGAACGGCTCGTGGTCGACGCCCATATCCAAGACCTCTTTGCCACCCTGGCTTATGACCTGGACAAATTTCGCCGCCTGGTTTTTGATCCGGTATTTCTCGAGGCTTACGATCTTGAGGCTGAGGCCTTGGAAGACCTCAAGACGGACGACCTGGCCCTCCTCAAGTTCAGTTACCGCTTTCTGACCACCGTCCTGTCGCCGGAGGGGGCCCGGCTGCTCACCGCGGTGATCCGCCGGTCCACCAAGTTTTTCGAGATCGACTGAGGCTTGGGGAAGAGGACTCCCTAAGCACTGCAAGCTATTTCATACCGATTCGCCAACGCATGGCAATTTCCCCGTAGGGGCGGACTTATAGCAATTGCCAAAAGTTTTTTCCGTTATGGGAAACATTCTAATCCCCCCTAACCCCCCTTTAGAAAAGGGGGTAACTACAAGGAATTGCTGTTGAAGTCCCCCTTTGAAAAAGGGGGATTTAGGGGGATTTGATACCACTTCGCACTCAAATGGTAGCACAGGCTTTCCAGCCTGTGCAGGCGCAGGCTAAAGCCTGCGGCTACCAATAATTACCTTTTG
>JAGVPN010000112.1 GCA_020052215.1 Syntrophobacterales bacterium | reverse complement strand
TCACAAGCTCTTTGTCAAGAAAAAAATGTCCCCCGGGTGAAAGTTTTTTGGCGCTGTTTCCCCGTTGCCACCATGCAAGAACCTAACCGGACACTGCTGGGATTTAGGGGGATTTAAGAACCTCCAAACGGAAGGAATTTGTGGCAAACGCTATAGGTCCGCCCCTACAAAAGATAAATTACCTGTATGACCGCAGTTTGGTATTAGGGGTGAGTCAGAGGCTCATGAGCAACTGCTTTCTTTGTAACCCTGAGCCGCAGGCGAAGGGTCTCTTGATTGCTGGCAAAGACGAGATTCTTCGCCACCTGCGGCGGCTCAGAATGACAAAAAGGACATATCCGCTTGCACATTCAAAAATTACTGATGCATGTTCAGTTATTTCTAACCCAGAACCCAGAACCCAGAACCTAAAACCCCAATTACAGCCTCCGGCCATGAGCCAGGCAGCGCCGGGCCTCGGCCACCAGTTCCCGGCGGTAGTCCCGGGTAAGATAGAGGTTCCGGGCGATCCTAAGTTCCGCCAGAGCCATATAAAAGGGGTTGAGGCTGAAGAGTCGCTGAGCCAAAGGGGGATCAAGCCCCGTGACCGTCAGGTACATCCGGAAAAAATGCCGGATAACCGCCTCGGACCCGCTAAAATCCGAGGTGCGCCAGCCCCAAACATGTTTCAGTTCCCCGGCCACCCAGGACAGGTCCCAGAGGCGGTCGCCGCGTCGCAGCCGTTCCAGGTCCAGGGCTACGGCCCGCCCGTTGGGGAAAAGAAAGTTGGTGGGGGTGGCATCGCCGTGAATGAGCACCTGCCGGTCGGGGAAAATTTGCCAGCGGGCCTCCCAGGCGGCGCGCTCGTGCTCCAGAGCCAGGCGGTCCTCCCGGGTCAACAGCCCGGCCGCCAGCAACTGGGCCATGACCTTGTCCAGGTAAGCCAGGGCGGGCTCGGGCGCCACCGGCAGAGCCGGGACCGGCCGGGAGTGGAAAAAGGCCAGTAAGCGGGCCAGTTTTTCCAACCCCCGGAAGAGGGGCGGCGGGTCCCCGTGGACGCAGGCGTTGAGCAAGAGGTGATCCAGGTCCGGGCCGGGCACGGCTTCCAGGAGCAGCCCCAGAGACCTCTCGGGCCAGCGGCCCAGGAGCCGGGGCGTCAGGCCGCCGCCATTTCCCAGCCCCAGGCCGGGGAGCCTTAAATAGTGGTCATATTCCCGGGCCAGGCTCAAATCCGCCGAGGCCTGGGGGGGATAGGCAGAGAAGAATTTTCCCACCACGGCGTAGTCGCCGGCGGGGAAGGTGAAGCGCAGGACTTTACGGGAGGACGGCAGCGGCTCGACCAGCACCTCTCCTGGGGGGGGTCGGAAACCGGCCTCGTCTGCTACCAGGCGCCTCAAGGCCCGGGCCAGGGGATCATCTGCGGGCAGGCGGTTCATGGCTGTTCCCGGGCCAGGACCCGGCCCGCTTCGAGCGCGCAGCCCAGGGCGCCGTTGAATTGGGGATAGGGAGGGATCACCACTTGAAAATCCCCCCGGTCCCCCAGGAGCTTCACCACGGCCCGGTTTCGGGCCACGCCCCCCACAAACACCAGGGTGGGGCAGCGGTAGCGGCGCACCATGGCCAATGCCCGGCGGGCCACCGAGGCGTTGACCCCGGCGGCGATCCGGGCGGGTTCCACCCCTTCCAGGAGGTGACCCACCAGTTCGGTTTCCCCGAAGATAGCGCAGGTTTGGGAGATGTCCGCCGGGTCACGCCAGTACCCGGCAAATTCCGTTAGGGGCATCTTGAGAAACCGGGCCATGTTTTCCAGGTAGCGCCCGGTGCCCGCGGCGCAGCGGTCGTTAGTGAGGAAATCGAACACCCGGCCCGCCCGGATATAGATGACCTTGGTGTCCTGGCCCCCCATCTCCAACAGGATGAAGTGTTCCAGACCCGTGAGGAACCGGGCGCCCAGGAAATGGGCCCGGATCTCGGTGATAGTGGGGAAGTGGGCTTTAAGAAGGTTCTTGCCGTAGCCGGTGGCCACCAACGCCTCCGGGGGGGCCAGCCCCAGCCGCCTCCAATCGATGCGCACCTCCCCCTGAACCCGCACCAGATAATCCCGATAGAAACTGATGCTGTCCAACTTCCGGCGTCCCCAGCCTCCCCGGGCTCGGACATACACCAACTTCACCGCCCGGCTGCCGAAGTCCAGGCCGTAGGCCAGGTTTTGGGGGGAGGACAGGGGCTTGCCGCCTTTGGCCCCCCCTCCCAGGTTTATGGAAGTCATTTTAAAATCGATTTTCGGCGTCATTTTGAATCAACCGAGGAAGATTAAGTTGGGGAAAAATCCCCCCCTTTTCTAAAGGGGGGCAGGGGGGATTAAATAAGCGCCTGTTAATCCCCCTAAATCCCCCTTTAGGAAAGGGGGACTTAAGGCCTCCGTTCCCAACCTCTAATTGGTTGGAAGAACATATTTGCAGCCTAAGACAGGTATTGCAATAGTTTTTAAGGCCGCAGGACATCGACGAAGGCCTCCAGGCGCATGCGGGTGCGGGAATCCAGGGGGGTGGGGCGGTCCCCTTCGATGGTCAGAAGGGGCACCTCCAGGTGATCCCGGAGGAATTGGTCGAACATCTGGCGGAAGCAGAAGCTCTGGGTGTAGTGCACCAGGCCGTCCAGGCGGCGGGTGGCCACGGCCTCCTTCAGGTCCGCCAGGCGGCCCCCGATGTCGTAGGGGTAGGTATAGCGCAGGTATTGTTCCACCAGGTCCGTACTCCCATAGGGCATGCTGAATTGCCGGGGGAATTCGTGGTAAACCACGGCGGCGCCCAGTTCCTCCAGGTAGGGCCACAGGTTGGTGAAGATGGGCGGGATGCCGGCAAACCCTAACCGCACCCGGCCATCAGCAGCGGGAGCACGAAGGGCCGCCTCCTTCAGGAAAGCCGTCAGGCGTTGTTCGTAGGCGGTAAGGTCCGAGGCGAAATCCGAGCTGGAAATGAGCCACTGAAAATTCTCTTGGCCGCTTACCTGGCCGGTCTCCCAGGTGAGGCGGTCCAGGCGGCGCAGTTGGCGGCGCAGGGGGGCCAGGCGGGC
>JAGVPN010000024.1 GCA_020052215.1 Syntrophobacterales bacterium | reverse complement strand
TTCGCACTCAAATGGTAGCACAGGCTTTCCAGCCTGTGCAGGCGCAGGCTAAAGCCTGCGGCTACCAATAATTACCTTTTGATTGCAACTCGGTATCAGATGAGAGCGGGTTAGTGACCTATCTCATATTTACGGCAACATAGTGGGGTCGAGAGGAAACAGGCCCACGGCTGACTGTGGGCCGGTTGGCGGTGGGTCAAGACTGGTCAACGTAAAGTAGGGGGTCACGGAGCCGCTTTTCCAGAAATTCCGGGTTCCGCGAGGTCAGGTCGCAGAAACTGCGTCGGCCCTCTTATCCCGGGGTGATGGCAACAATCTCTCTGAACCAGGGAACCCTAAAGGCGCGAATTACGGCCCCCAAGGGCTTAAGCCAGAGGGCCGCGGCAAAATATCCTGACGTTTGGGAGGGGAGAGCGATATAAAGTATAAGGTTGGGGAATCAATGCATTAACCGGATATTGCCTCATTTCCCGCTGAGATAGTCGCCGAGACGTTTCCGGTTGTGCTCGTCCTCGTGGCAGTAGACGCAGAGATTCTCCCAGTTGGAGCCGTCCGTGGGGTTATTCCTGGGATTCCCGTCCTTGTGGTGCACCGTTAAAAGCTGCCGGTTGCGATAAGTGAATTCTCGCCTGCACTTGGCGCAAATCAGCCCATGGATTCTCAGTGAGCGTTCCCGGTAGTTACTGGCTGGGATTACCAAATTGCGCCATCCTCAAAAAATCCAGCAGCCCAGGTTCGTCCGCCCCCCCCATGGGGGGCGAGTCTCTTCTCATAGCTTACTGCCCAAAGCACACCTCTCCCTAAGGCACCCCTATCGGGTTCAGCAGAGAAATAGGCCCTAATTTCCACTTCAGCGAGGATTGGGCAGACGTTTTAAGAAGCAATCACTCTCGGGTTGACTTAAGAAGACGCCTTACGTCTTCCGCCCTGCGCTCCCAAGCCTCTTTCCTTGGCCAATTTGCTGCGCTGTTCGGAATACTCTTTGCATACCAGCGGGAATTTCTTGGGATCCAGGCCAAACCTCTGGAAATATTCCTTCGGCATCAAGTTGTGAGCTTTGCGGAGATGAGTCTTCAAGGTCTTCATTTTTTTGCCGCATTCCAGGCAGACCACGTATTTTGCCTTGACAATATCTTTCAAGGGGACCGACGGTTTTTTCACCACTCCCGCCTCGCCGCTCTTTTCCGTGGCCAGTTCATCCAGAACTGCCCCGCCTTCCAGGGAAGACAAAACATTATAAATCTCTTTAATTTCATCGACTAATTCATCGGGACTGAGTTCGCTCATGGAGGCGTGGGACATTACAATTTGCGCGGTTAACTTTAACACTTCGCTGGCCATGTGGATTCTCCCTGTCTTTTTAATTTATATGATTTCATTACAGTAGATGGGTTAATATTTAATAATCATACTGTTTTGTCAAGAATTTTTTATCTTAAAATGTTGATTCTTAATTCTTTTCACGGTGAGCTAAACCATAATTGTGACAATCAAAGGCGCGTTGCCACCGGCGCGATGATTGATGAGGAGATTTACCGCGACTTCGCCTCCAGCCGCGGCCCGCATAATTTTCCCGGTCTCCTGCACTGTTCCCGGCGGGAGGCAAATCAGTAAGGCGGGGTGTGCAATGAGTAGTTCACGATACTGCCAAAACCGAAACTTATTGATAAAATTTGTAAAATGTTTGATATTTAAGAACCAACTTGTTTAGAGGTCTGTCATGTCTGACCGTGAACCCCGAGATCATCTATCCGCTGAGGAAACCGCGCATCTCTTAGAACTTGCTGAACTGGCGGTACAGGCTGAAGACCTGGAAGGGCTGGCCCAGAGAGCGCTTCCCGGGTTGATGCGGGTGATGGGAGCTACTGGCGCTATCCTTTGCCTTGAAGAACCCAGACCTCCCTTTCACTCCCTCTTCCCGGAGGGGATTCAAGCCAACACTCTGCCCTTGATCAAGAGCATTTGCACCGAGCAATTCCAGCAAATTCCGCCCCAGGACGATTCCCTCCCGATAATCGTTCCTTTAGCCCCGCAAGAAGCTGCGCATCTGGTCCTGTTTTCTCTGGGGCGCAAAACCAAAAAGCTGGGGTTTTTCGGCCTGGTCCTGCCTGCGCCTGACCAGCTGCCCCGGCAAATTTTCATGCGGAAGATCACCGCGTTGCTGGCTTATTTTATCGGCCAATTTCTGGATCGGTTGGCGTACGACAAGAAGATCGCGCACCTCAAGACTTACCTGGCAGTGAGTTCCAAAATCTCTCAGACCCTGAACCTGCGTGAAGTGGTCGAGGCCGTGTTGTACTCCAGTATAGCCGCGGTTGCCGCCGAAGCAGCCTCGGTGCTGCTCCTGGATGCGGAGAAAAAGAACTTTCGATTTTACGGGGTGGAGGGACCCGCCAAGCCGGTTTTGTTGGATGTCACCTTTCCCGTTGATCAAGGACTGGCGGGTTATGTCTTTCAAACGCAACAATCCGCCATCTTCAACGAGGTGCAGCAAGACCCCCGGTTTTATGGCAAATTCGATTCGGTCTCGGGTTTTGAGACCCAAAACCTGGTGGCCATTCCCCTGGTGGCCGGGGATGAAAAGGTCGGGGTTTTGGAGGTCCTGAACAAGGCCGGCGGCGAGCCCTTTTATGAAGACGACCGTCTGCTGCTGGAATCGATTGCCGAGGAAATCGCCTTTGCCATCCGTAATGCCAATATCTGGGAGGAAAGACAGACCCTGGCTTCAGAAATTCAGCGGATGCACGAATTTCAGACCAAACTGATCCAGACCTCCAACGACGGCATCATTGCCAACGATCGGCGCGGCAACATTATCATTTTTAATGAAGGCGCCGAAAGGATCCTGGGCTATCAAAAGGATGAGGTGATTGGCAAGATCAGGGTAACTCAACTCTATCCTCTCGGGGTCGCCCAAGAGGTCAGGGCAAAAATAGATGGCCCGGAATATGGGGGCCCGGGGCGCTTGATCCATTATGAGACCATGGGCCTGAGCAAAACCGGCGAGCAAATCCCGGTCGAACTTTCTGCCAGTCTTATTCCTGGCAACGATCAACAGCTAACCGCGGTGGGGTTTTTTCGGGACTTGCGAGAGCGCAAACAGCTGCAAGAAAAGCTCCTGCAGTCGGAGCGCCTGGCTGCCCTGGGCCAAATGGCGGCCCATATCAGCCACGAAGTCAAAAACCCTTTGGTGGTTATCGGTGGGATGGCCCGTCAGGTTTTGAAGGCGTCAGGAGGGGACCAGCGAAAGAACGTCGAAAAACTCCGGATCATCGTTGAGGAAATTCGACGTTTAGAGGAATTTTTGGCCGAGGTGGGAAGCTTCGCGAAGTTATCGGAGCCCAGAAAATGTCTCATAGATCTCAACTCCCTGATCCGGGAAATGTGCCTCAAATTAGAAGCAAGTCTGCAGGAAAACTGCATAAAGTTAGCGGTGAATCTGGACCCCAACCTCCCTCAGATTCAGTTCGACCCGCTGCTTTTGCGCCAGGTGCTTTTGAATATCGCCAAGAATGGCATCGAGGCCATGCCGGCCGGGGGTGCTTTGAGCTTTGCCAGCGAACGGGACAACGACCGGGTGTTGGTGCGGATCAGCGATAGTGGTGAGGGGATACCTCCCGAGATCATGGATAAGATCTTCCAGCCCTTCTATTCCACCAAGCCCAAGGGCAGCGGGCTGGGATTAGCCATTTCCCAGACCATTGTCAAGGCGCACCAGGGGGAGATCAAAGTAGAAAGCGAACTTCACCGAGGCACCGGAGTGACGATCTCCTTGCAGGTGAAATCAAAGTAGGGTCATTTTTCTTGGTTGAATTTTCTGCGGCAGGGGAAAATCAAGCGTTCCTGCCCCACCGGTTTGGCCCTTCAGGGCAGTTAAAATCTTGCGGCCGCCAAGGCGAAACGAATAGCCCAGGATTTTGCGAGTCGGTGGGTGATTTTGCTTGACAGGGGCCAAATTACTGATAATATCTATAATAGTTTAGCATGTCAGACTGAAGGCAGGGCCACAAGTCCTGGACAACTATCGGACGGGGATGCTAATTCCCCGGGCGATTTTTTTTTGCCTGACTGCTGGCTCCCTGCTTTTTTAGCGGGATAATCGCTGCACCATCAGTAGGAGGTTTTTCAGCAATGAAGGAAACTGGTAAGGTAAAATGGTTTAATGACTCCAAGGGCTTTGGCTTTATCACCCGGGAGAGCGGTCCGGATGTATTTGTGCATCACAGCGCCATCCAGGGCGACGGCTTCCGCTCCCTGGCGGAAGACCAGGAAGTGGAATTTGAGGTGGTCCAGGGTCCCAAGGGGGCTCAGGCCCAAAACGTGGTAAAACTATAGGTCTCAAAGCCTGAGAGTCAGAACTCCGGCGGTCTCCGGACTTCCGGAGTTCTGGCATTTTGAGCCCCAGGGAGGATAAATTTGGCCCGAAATCGTTATGGCTGGCAAAAGCGCGCCAAAGAGATAGCTCGAAAGCAAAAGAACGACGACAAGATGAAACGCCGGCAGGGCAAAATCATCGCGCTGTCGGAGGACGAAATGCCGGGGACGTCCGAGGAAGGCATGGATAGCCTGGCCGAGACCGAGTCTGCCGGGGAAGACCTCCCGGTAAGCCAACCCCTGCCGGATTGATTATGAGCAGCGGCCGCCGGGCCGCTTTTTTCTGGTTTGACCGACGCCCCGCCAGATCCTCACCCTTCCGGCTCGATGCCGAAAAAATCCAGGTAGAATTGAAAGCGGTGTCTCTCCGCCTCGGGATTTAAGTCGAACTCTTCCAGGGAATAGCGGTGCACGCCGCTTTTGTTTTTGGGGTTGGCCAGCAAGAACCGCTCCATGGCCGTCTCCGCGGCGGCGCTCAACTCCAGGTCGAAATGCGCATAAATCCGCCGCACCATGGACATGGGGTCGCGCAGCAGTTCCAAATAGTGAACATCGAACAACTGTCGCTGCATCTCCCCCTGGGCCTGCCGGTGCTTCACCGCCAGTCCGGCGCCTTCTTCCCAGCGTTGCCGCACTTCTTGGGCCAGCGAGGCCTTATCGATGTGGTCGCTGAACCCCAGGCGCAACACCTCGGTAAAGCTGGCGCAGGAGGCCAGGACCTTGAGGGGGTCGCGATGCGTCAGGACGATACAGGCATCGGGATATACCTGCAACAGGGCCTCCAGGGCCAGCAAGTGACTGGGCGCCTTGAGCACCCACCTTTGGCCGGGGCAGCGCCACTGCAGATGTTGCAGGAAGTGGCGGTGAAACTCGTATACGGGCCGCTTATCCAGGCGGTCATGCCAGGCCCGGTAGGAAGGCACCGCATACATGGTTTCCCAGGTGTAACTGCGGAAGTCGTGGCTGGTAATGGCAATACACTCTTGGGGCAGCCGGGCGTCGATCATATGCACCGTCTCGAAATCCGGCATCAGGAGGTCGAGCCACTTCAGTTGCCTGGCCGTGGTGGTGATGCGGGCGTCGGTTGCATAGGAAGCCTTCTCGGGCGGGGGGGAAGGATGCATTACTTCCCAGACCTGAGGGGCCCGATGGGCCGGGTCCTGGGCCAGCAGGGCATGCAAGAACGTCGTGCCGCTGCGGGGCAGCCCGGTGATGAACAGCGGGCGGCGGATGACCTCAGCCGCGATGGCCGGGTGGCGCCGCCGATCCGCTACCAGCCGGAGCCGGTTGTTCAGCAACCGCACCGAGTCCCCGTGCACGCAGATACGTCCGACAAAGCTGAGCTGGGCTTCGGTTTCAAAGGCCAGGAGCAAGATCTTCAAGGCGGCGCGAAACGAGTCATCCCCGAAGTCGTCCAGGCCGGTTTGTGCACAGGCCTTGTCCAGCAGGGTCTTTTCATCCAGCCGCATCCAGGAGCCCCCGTTTTTCACAAACCCGCGGCCGATGGTGTTAATCAGGCGCAAGAGCATCGAGCGATTGGGGCGGTCATGCAACATGGTCATGGCAAACTTGGTGGTCGGAGGTGGTTTGGGAGCCGGTTATCAGAGGCCCTAGCCGGTTGATTTCCCCAGCATTGTACCCGGCTCGGGGCCATTCCACAACCTGAGATAAAGAATTTTCAAGATATTTTTGGGAAAAGCTCCGGATCAGGGCCGCAGACCGGTTGTTGCAGCTTGGCCGCCCGGGGGGGGCTTGCTTTTTGGCAGGTGATGCGGCTAAATCAAGGCGCGGAAGGAGAGGAACCCATGCAGTGGTGTGACCTGTCTTGCGAACATGCCTCATTTCCTCAGACTGATGCGGTTGACGGGGCCGGGTCCTGCCGAACCTTTGCGGCCCTGTATTGTGCCAGGCTCAACAAGCTCGTCCACAAGAACGGTCCATGCCAATGCGCCGACCCAACGGACTCCCCGGAGGGTCAGGCAACGGGCCGGAGTCCGGCCTGATACCAAAATGCAACCAAATGGTGGCACAGGTTTTCAACCTGTGCAAACGCAGGCTGAAGCCTGCGGCTGCATTAATACTCGTTTGATTGCAACTTTATATGTAAGTGTAGGGCAGGCGCCCTCGCCTGCCCATGGACAGCCGGGGGCGGCTGTCCTACATTTTCATACTTCGTTGTGTCTGGAAGGAAATGA
>JAGVPN010000025.1 GCA_020052215.1 Syntrophobacterales bacterium | reverse complement strand
GGATACCGGTCCCCTGGGAGATCTCCACCAGCCTCTGGGTATTGCCGCTGTTGCGCCCCCCCACCACCACCAGGGCTTCCGCCTGCCGGGACAGTTCCTTAACCTCGGCTTGGCGGGAGGCGGTGGCATCGCAGATGGTATTGAAGATCTGCGCCTGGGGGAACCGGGTGACAATTTCCCGGACCCGGGCCTCGAACTGAGACTCGCTCTGGGTGGTTTGGGCCACCACGATCAACTGGTCAAGGTCGGGCAAGTCCGCCACATCCCGGGAGGTGGACACCATATAACCCCGGTCCTCGGTGTAGCCCATCAGGCCCCGGACCTCCGGATGATCGGCGTCCCCCACGATCAGGGTGGCGCACCCTTTGGCGGCCCAGCGCCGGATGATGGCCTGGACCTTGGCTACCCGGGGGCAGGTGGCGTCGATGATGCGCCCACCGCTCTGCTCCAGCAGGCGCCGTTCATGGGGAGGGATGCCGTGGGCCCGGATCACTACCAGCCCCGCGGGGATCTCTTCCCCGGGCTTAAGAATCGTAATCCCCCGTTCCCGCAACAATTCCAGGACCTGGGGGTTATGGATCAGCGGTCCATAGGTGTAAATCTTGGGCTGGTTTTCGTTGATGGCCTTCAAGACCATCTCCAGCGCCCGCTTGACGCCGATGCAAAACCCGGCGGTGCTGGCCAAAACTACCTTCACCTAAGACTTCCTCCCAAGGCGGCGGGGTGCGAAGCGTACTCCTTCAAGATTCCGACCGGATATTTTGATCTGATTGTACCATAGAGTTAGGGGGAAATCAGCTGCCACCGGGCCGGGCTCAGGACCAGTCAGCCGGGAGGGTGCGCAACGCCCCGCGGCGTGGTTAGGAGGAGAGAGGGCAGCTTAGCATCTTTTTTCATAAATACGGTAACGCTATATCTCGCCCCCCTCACCCCAACCCTCTCCCCCCGAAGCGGGGGGAGAGGGGGTAGGTTAGGTCGCCGGATTTTTTATGATGGCAGAGTATCAAATCGGTCCCACTTTTTCCCCTCTCCCCCAATGGGGGAGAGGGTCAGGGTGAGGGGGAAGTAATCTTCACGGAATAAGAAATACGTTATCGTATTTATGAACCACTGTACTTAAGGTGTTTGGGCGCTCTGGCGGCTTTCAATCCCCGCTGATTGACCGTAAAACCGGCTTTGTGATATGGTTTCAGATCATCAATGGTGCGTAGAACGCACCGTCGTAGGGGCGGTTCGCGAACCGCCCCTACGAAAACTTCGCGGAGCAGCGATATGCCCCACTTTTTTTGGCTCCTGGCGGGCACCATCTGGCTCAGGCCCTATGTGTTCATCTTTTTGGGGGCCTACCTGCTGATCGCCATCTGGCGCCTGGGGGCCGGCCGGGCTCTGGCCTTCCTGGTCCTGGGTTACCTCATCTCCTGGGCGGCGGAGTTCTGCTCCATCAACTTCGGCTTTCCCTTCGGCGAGTACCTCTACATCCCCGCCACCCTGGACCGGGAAATCTGGGTGGCCGGGGTGCCCTTCATGGATTCCCTGTCCTATGTCTTCCTGGCCTATGCCAGCTATTCCATGGCCCTGTTGGCGTTGACCCCGGGTGGCTGGGAGGGGGGACGGTTCTCTCTAGCGGGGCAGGCCGCCTTGCAGGGGTCGTGGCGCCCGCTCATCCTGGGAGCGGTCTTGATGGTGACCCTGGATATCGTCATCGACCCCCTGGCGCTCCGGGGCTATCGCTGGTTCCTGGGGCAAATCTATGGCTATCCCGAGCCCGGGGTCTATTTCGGCGTCACCTTGAGCAACTTCGGCGGCTGGTTCCTGGTGTCCTTAGGGCTCATCCGGGTCTTGCAGCTTATCATTACCCGGACGCCCCCTTCCCCCTGGTGGGATTGGGGCCGGCGGCGCTTCCCTTTCCAGGCTCTGCTGGGCCCCGCTCTTTACCTGGGCATCCTGGGCTTCAACCTGGCCATGACCTTCCTAATCGGGGAGACCTGCCTGGGCTGGGTGGGGATCTTCATCTACCTCCCCTTCCTGAGCTGGCTGGCGCTCAAGCTCGCTCCCGGCAGCCAGCAATAAAGGCCATAGGACCGTCAAGGCTCTGGCCAGCGCTTGGCCGGCGCCGCGGCTCCTGCGCCAGAGGGAAAGGAGGTCCGAAAACCGCCTAACATCGGCCGCCAGCCACCTGAGGGCCGCCCAAACCCCCAGGCTCGCCCCCTGGTCCCCGGCAGTATGGAGAAACCCCGGGATCTCTTCGGCGGCCGCGTCGGTAATGGCCCTGAGGCTCAAAAAAGCCAGGTCCTGAGCCGCAGCCATCTCCGCCAGGGCGGCGGTTTCCAGGTCCAGAACCGGCCGGGGCAAACCGGCCAGGGGCTCTCCCTGGCGCCTCTTGTGGATGATGCGGCTGGTGGTGACCAGACTGCCGGTGACCGCAGTGAGCCCCGCCTGCTTGAGAGCGGCGCAGAGGCGCGGCAGGGGCCGTGGGGCAGCCGGCTGCGGGCCCGCCTGGAGTTCCCGGGTGTCGGGGTTATAGCGCCAGAAGGTTTCTCCCAGGACCAGATCCCCGGCAGCCAACCCCGGGGTCAGGGCGCCCCCGAACCCGACGGAGACCAGAAGCTCGGGGCGGCAGCGGG
>JAGVPN010000034.1 GCA_020052215.1 Syntrophobacterales bacterium | reverse complement strand
TTCGCACTCAAATGGTAGCACAGGCTTTCCAGCCTGTGCAGGCGCAGGCTAAAGCCTGCGGCTACCAATAATTACCTTTTGATTGCAACTCGGTATGAAATAGCAGGAATGATCCGGGTAGAGGCGGGTTTAAAACCCTCCCCTACAGCACCGGCGAGACGCCGGTGCCACCAAAGAGACAGAATGGACGAGTTAGCCAAAGAACTGGCCGCTTTAGAAGCCCGCTCGCTCAGGCGGCGTCTGAAGGTGGTGGACGAGGTGCTGCCCGGCGGCAAGGTCAGGGTGGCCGGGCAGGTCCTGCTCAATTTATCCTCCAACGATTACCTGGGCCTGGCCCTGGACCCCCGGATTATCGAGGCGGCCCAGGCCGCCGCGGCTCGCTGGGGCGCGGGGGCCGGGGCCTCCCGCCTGGTGGTGGGGCACCTGGCCCTGCACGAGGCGGTGGAAGCCAAACTGGCCGAGTTTAAGGGCACTGAGGCCGCAGTAATTTTTCCCACCGGCTACATGGCCAACCTGGGGACCATCTCGGCGCTGGTGGGGCCGGGGGATGTAATTTTTAGCGACCGGCTCAACCACGCCAGCATCTATGACGGCATCAAGCTGTCCGGGGCGGCGTTGCAGCGTTTTCCCCACCGGGACCTGAACCGCCTGGAGCAACTGCTGCGTGAGGCCGGGGCCGCCCGGCGGCGTTTGATCGTCACCGACTCGGTGTTTTCCGTGGACGGCGACCTGGCGCCGCTTCAGGACCTGGTGGCTTTAAAGGCGCGCTACGGGGCCTGGCTGATGGTAGATGAGGCCCACGCCACCGGCGTGTTGGGAGCCAAGGGCGGCGGACTGGCCGAAGCTTTGGGCCTGACCCGGGAAGTGGACATTCATATGGGCACGTTCTCCAAGGCGTTGGGCTCCCAGGGGGGCTTCGTGGCCGGGGACCGGCGCCTGGTGGACTACCTCCACAACCGGGCCCGGTCGTTCATCTACTCCACCGCCCTGGCCCCGCCGGTGTTAGGGGCCATCGACCAGGCCTTGGAGATTGTGGTGCAGGAGCCGGAGCGACGACTGGTTCTGGGGCGGGAATCCCAGGAGTTTCGCCGGAGCTTGCTGGCCGCGGGCCTGGATATCCTCGGGAGCCAAACCCAGATTGTCCCGGTGCTGGTGGGAGAAAACGACCGCACCCTTAAGTTCGCCGCCCGTCTCATGGACCAGGGGCTCACGGCGGTGGCCTTGCGCCCCCCCACGGTGCCGCCGGGCCGGGCCCGGGTGCGTTTTTCCCTGTCCGCAGCCCATGCCCAAGCTGACCTGTCCCGTGCCCGGGAGGTCATTGTGGCCACGGCCCGGGCCATGGGCCTGGGGTCATGAGCACCCTGGTCTTGTTCCACGGCTGGGGCGCCTCCGGCCGGGTTTGGGAACGGCAGGCCGCGGCCTTCGGCCACCGGCTGACGGTTTTGACGCCCACCGCGCCGGCCTGGAAAGCAGGCTGGTATGTCGACTACTTACGGGCTTTATCCCTCAGTGAATGCCTGCTGGTGGGCTGGTCCCTGGGGGGCATGCTGCTCCTGGAGGCCCTGAGCAGCCTGACGGACCCGCCCCCGGGGGGGTTGGTCCTGGTGGGGGTGGCCCCGGTCTTTACCCGCCGGGCGGATTATCCCTGGGGACAGCCTCCGGCGGTGGTCCGGGCCATGCGCCGGGCACTTAAGGACAACCCGCCGCAGGTGCTGGCTCAGTTTGCCGAACAGTGCCTGGCCCCGGGGGAAGCGGCGTTGGTCTCCCAGGCCCGGGAGGCGTTTGCCGCCCCCGGGGACGCCGGGATCCTGGCCGCGGGCCTCGATTATCTGCTCTCCCGTGACCTTAGGCCCCTGCTCCCAAACCTGCCCGCCGGGGCAGTCGTCATCCAGGGGCAGGAGGACCGGATCGTGGACCCGGGCCAGGGGCATTTTTTGCAGGAACAGCTTGCCGGGGCCAGTCTTAATCTTTTGCCGGGGGCCGGGCACCTTCCCTTTTTGACCCAGGCCGCGGCCTTTAACGGGATATTAGAGCAATGCTTGAGCACAATGAACTAAAGGGCCTGCCCGGATTGGGGCCGGCGCCGTACACCTTGAACTGCATGGACGTCAAACAAGGCATCAGACGCAATTTTGCCCGCCGGGCCCGGTCTTATGACCAGCACGCCGGGATGCAGCGCCGCATGGCCCACGGACTGGTGGCCGCGGTGGGGGACTCGCTGGCCCGGGCCGGGCATATCCTGGAGATCGGCTGCGGCACCGGTTATCTCACCGGCCTCCTCCGCCAGGCCAACCGGGAGGCCCGGCTGGTGGCTCTCGACCTGGATGTCGCCCTAATTTCGGCGGCCCGGCGGCGCCTGGGTCCCGAGGCGGCGGTTGCGTGGCTGGTGGCGGACGGGGAGGCCCCGCTCCGGGGAGAATATGACCTGATCATCGCCAACGCCACCTTCCAGTGGTTTACCCGGCCCGAAGAGACCCTGGCCGCCTTATACCGGAATCTCGCTCCCGGAGGCGTCCTGGCGTTCTCCACCCTGGGGCCCCAAACCTTTCAGGAACTGGCCGCGGCCCTGAACCAGGCCGCCCGGAGCCTGAATCTGCCCGCCACCCCACCGATTCCCGCCCAGGGGTTTGGCGACCGGGAGACCTGGTCCCACCGCCTGTATCGGGCCGGGTTCCCCCAGGCCCGACTGGCCCGGAAAATGGTCACCGCCACCTTCCCTTCGGTTCAAAAGTTTCTCAAAGCCCTCCAGGCCACGGGAGCCACCAATCCCCGGCCCTGCCCCATCTCTCCCCGCCTGCTGCACGCCCTCATCGCGGCGTATCAGACCGGCTACGGCAGAGACGGCGCCATCCCGGTAAGCTACGACATGATCTGGGCCGTAGCCGAAAAATCCTGAAAGCGGTTCTTCATGGGCCTTTGGCCCACCCGTAAATGATGAAAAGTTCAGTGGGGCGGGCCTCCGTGCCCGCCGCCTTTGGTGGCACAGGTTTTCAACCTGTGCACCCGCACCGGTAAGATA
>JAGVPN010000255.1 GCA_020052215.1 Syntrophobacterales bacterium | reverse complement strand
TTCGCACTCAAATGGTAGCACAGGCTTTCCAGCCTGTGCAGGCGCAGGCTAAAGCCTGCGGCTACCAATAATTACCTTTTGATTGCAACTCGGTATGAAGCCCTGGTGTCGATCTTTGATTTGGCCGGCTTCACCTCCTTTTGCGATCAACGGGACCCGCACCTGATCGTACCTGAATTTTTGGGTAAATTCTTGGGATGGCTTTTCGACAGAATCTCAAAACGATTAGATGATGGGACTCGTAACCCGGAAGAAAGGGGGCTCCTGGCAAGACTCCCCGATTTTGCCAAGTTCACCGGGGATGGGGTCCTGTTCCTTTGGGAGCTAGGCGATGACCTTGCTTCCTTTTATGTCTACGAAATTATTGAAGCTCTCAGATGGGTATGTGACGCATATCAATGGAATTTTCTTAAGATAATACCAGAATACATCGCCAACCCGCCGCCTGGCTTACGCTGTGGCATCGCTCAAGGGCAGGTGGTCTCGCTTGGCGGAGGAGAAGACTATGTGGACCCATGCCTTAACCTGGCCTCGCGCTTGGCTAAGGTAAGAAAGCTTTCCTTGGTGATTGCGCAGAAAGGCATAAATTTGGAAAAAAATATGCACCGCGGCAAACCTGATGATTTTGTCAAAAAGAAGATGAAGATCGACGGGATTGGAGAGGAATACGTTTATCTCCTGAAAAAAGAATTTGATGCCTTGCCGAAGAAAGAAAAAAGCAAATTCAAAGACATTGCGCCATAAAAAGATCGCCAGTGTAGGGCGGGCAGTGCCAGCCATCTTCACTCTGTCAGTATCTCACGCCAAATCTTCCGGCAGCCAGACCACTTCCCGCTCCAGGGCCACCCCCTGGGTCTGCCAGACTTTTGCCTGAATATCGGCCATCAGGGCCTTGACCTGGGCCGCGGTGGCGTGTCCGTGGTTGAGGATAAAGTTGGCATGTTTCCGGGAGACCACCGCGTCCCCGAGCCGGCGTCCCTTGAACCCGGCGGCCTCGATGAGCCGCCCCGCCGCCGGCCCTCCGGGCGGATTTTTGAAGACGCTGCCGCAGCTTCGGGGGTTGGCGGGCTGCCGGGTTTTTCGTTGGGCGATTAATGCCGCCATGCGATCCCGAATGGCTTCGGGACCGGCGGGGTGCGCCAGGTTAAACTCCGCCTCCACCACCAGCCAGTGGGGGAAGTTGAGGAGGAGGGAGGTGCGGTAGCCCAGCCCCAGTTCCGGGGGCGTCAATTCCAGGAGTTGCAGTTGAGGCGTGGCCACCCAGACCCGCTTCAGGACCCCGGCCAGGGTTTGGCCCTCGGCCCCGACGTTAAGGCGCACCGCCGCGCCCACGGTGCCGGGGATGCCGGCCAGAAACTCGAACCCGGAAAAACCCAGCCGAACCGCGGCCTGGGCCAGCCGGGGCAGAGGAACCCCGGCCCCGGCCCGCAAGGTGTCGCCGTGGCGCGTAAGATTCTGGAGGCTCTTCGCCAGATGCAGCGTCAGCCCCGGCAGCCCGGCGTCATCGATGAGCACATTCGACCCCCGCCCGAGGAAAAAGAGCGGCCAGCCCCGTTCCTGGGCCAGACGCATCAGCTTCCAGACGTCCTCCAAATCCGCCGGCGCCGCCAGCCGCGCCGCCGTCCCGCCGATACGCCAGGTGGTTAATGGCGCGAGGGGGTGGTTTTCTAAAATGAGCTGGCTAATATTTTTAAGAATAATTTTGCTGGGCATAGGATCGCCATAAATAAATAATGGCCGCATAGTTTATGCGGCCATTATATCAATTTGTCAGGGGAAACGAAGGATTACGCATTGACCTTCTTTTGTCTGGTGGACTTCTTTTTGACAGGCTGACTTTTCGCTTTTTGAGTAGCGGCTTTTTTCGGCACGATTTCCAGGAGGGGGACCGTTAGGGCCGGAAAACCCATGCGGGCACTCATGCTCTGAACAAATTCCCGCCAATAGGGCCAGGCATGGGAAATAGGATTAATCGTCATAAAATGTTCGACATATGCGAGAAGAGTTTCAGCAGAACCATCATCATCGGGAATAAGAGGGTCAGGTTGAGATTTCTCGACATAAGAAGTGCAAAAGGAAGCCTCTATCTTCATAATGAGTTTACTCGGTTCTTGGCCGTCATAGGCGGCCACCCGAAAATTGCAGAGGAATATGTGTTTCTCTGCATCGGACGTAGTAGGACTGTCCGTGTAGCATTTATGCTCCAGGGAAAGAGTCTCGGGCGACACGATCAAAGGGTCCCGGCTGATTTTCGCGTCAACCAGATAAATCTCTTTAAGGACAAAGCGTTGAGCTACATGGGCAGCTATTTCCATATCGAGATTTTCAATATCTACAGCCAGCACAGCATTCTTATTCATTGTGGCACCTCTTAGTTAACAATGGCCGCTTTTGAAAGATAGCCATCAGAGAATGGAAATTCAAATGCCCAAGCAACCACAGGACTCTTGGTAGTTGTATGGGTAGTCCATGATTCTTTGTCATTGCTTTCTTGTCTTTGCTTACCTTCTTTAAAGGGTGTGAGGGAAGCTCTATACCCCAAGACGTGGAGAATATCAGCGACAGTCCGCAGGGTAAGATTCCGGCCGCCATTCAGCAATTGGGAGATAAACCCCTTGGATTTTCCCAGACGGTCGGCCAGTTCTTTCCGGGAAACTTTTTCTTGATCGAGAAGTTCACAAAGTGTTTCAGTAAATTCCAAAATCAAATCCTCTTGAGCAAAAAGCCTCCGGAATTCTTCATCCTTCAGGTACTCATCAAGGATTGTAGTTTTCATAGTATTAATCCTCATATAACAGTTTATTTTCATAGGTTTTCTTTATGTCAATCATTGTATCAATTTCTGTTTGATCTGTATCATCACGCTTTTTTAAACAACCATGCGTAATAACTATGTGAGAGCTATTGATATAGAAAAATAAAAATCTTGTTTTGGAAATATGAACATCTCTGAATTCGTAAAACCCTGAGGTCTTTTTCCCCTTTAATTTTGCGAGTAAGTCAGTATTGATAGTTTTCCCATGATTTGCAAAATATTCGATGATTTTCAAAACCCTTGCTTGATGTTTTTTTGACAATTTTTTGCTATTCAAAAATTTTTTCGCCGGACATTGATTGGTATGAGAAGGAGACAAGAAAAAATCGACCCTCACCTTCTCACCAAAGACAAACGGTTCGCTTCGCGGTCTCGGCATGCTATATAGTTTACTTAAACATAAACTATTGTCAAGAAAATAATCAAGGCAAATCCGGGAAATTGTCCCTGGGTTCTACCCCTGAGCAAATGCCCAATCGCCTTGACATTTCCAGGGAAACCGGGTAGTTTTAGCCTCATAGATAAAGGGGGAGAGCATGGTGGGGAGCCGGTTTTGGGCAGGGGTGGCGGGCATCCTTCTGGGGGTGCTGGTGATGGCCGGAGGGGCGCACGCCGAGGCCCTGCCCGTGGCCTACGTCGGGCTGAAGGCCAGCCTGGTGCGCCAGGGGTTGAGTAAGGATTTTGTCGCCAAGACCTTCGCCGATCCCCGCAACCAGTTCTTGCCGGACGTGGTCAAGAAGATCGCCTACCTGGGCAAGGAATCCCGGGATATCTATAAGAAATTCATGACCCCGGAGACCGCGGCCCGGGGCCGGGCCTATATGGAGACGCACCGGGCGACCCTGAGCCGGGCCGAGGCCAAATACGGCGTCGCCCCGGAAGTCATCGTGGGCATCCTCACTGTGGAGTCCGGCCTGGGCACCAGCACCGGCAAATACCCGGTCTTCAACGTCTTTGCCTCCCTGGCGGTCATGGACACCCCCGAAGTTATCAACGAAGTGGGGTTGACCGCGTCCAGAGACCGCCTGAAAAAGAAGGCGGCCTGGGCCCGGCGGGAGTTGGGCGTCTTCCTGGAATACTGCGCCTCCCGCCACGTGGACCCCTTTTCCCTGAGCGGCTCCTGGGCCGGGGCCATGGGGTACTGCCAGTTTCTCCCTTCCAGCCTGCAGCGCTGCGGGGTGGCGGCCAACGGCAAAGGCCCGGTGGACCTGTTTACCCACGACGACGCCATCTTCAGCATCGCCTGCTATCTCCACAAGAGCGGCTTTAAAATCCAAAACCGCGCCTCCTGGCAGCGCGCTGTCTATAGCTACAATCACTCCGATGCCTACGTGGACACGGTCCTGACCCTGGCCAGCCGGTATTAAGCGTTCAGCTATCAGCAGTTAGCTTTTAGAATTAATACAATTAGTTATTTTAACAGTAATTCAAACGTTAGCGACCCGATCTGGATAAGTCCTGGTTTTTTGCTGATAGCTGACTGCTGAAAGCTGATAGCTATGGATAAGAAAGAGGTGGCGGCCGTCCTGGAGGAGATCGCGCTCCTCTTGGAGCTGGCCGGGGAAAACCCCTTCAAGGTGAGGGCTTACGAAGCTGGGGCCCGGGCGGTGCTCACCTTTCCGGGGGACCTGGCAGCCGCCCTGCGCTCCGGGGAACTGGCCCGGGTCAAGGGCATCGGCAAATCCCTGGCCGGGGTCATCGAAGAACTGCTCAGCCGCGGCGAGGCGTCCCTGTACCGGGAACTCAAGGACCGGACCCCGGCGGGGCTCCTTGAACTGCTGCGGGTGCCGGGATTAGGGCCCAAGAAGGCCCGGGTGCTGTTTGACGAACTCCACCTCACCGGCTTAGGCGAACTGGAGTATGCCTGCCAGGAAAACCGCCTGGTGGCGCTCCCGGGTTTTGGGGCCAAATCCCAGGAGAAGATCAAGGCCGGCCTGGCCAGTCTGAAACGCTACGACGGGCTTTTTCGCTTAGGGGATCTTCTGCCCCTGGCTGAAGCCCTGGCGGAGAGGTGGCGGCGCCTCCCCGGCACTCGAAGGCTGGAGGTGGCCGGCCCGGTGCGCCGCCGCCTGGAAGTGGCCGGCGCTATTGACCTGGCGGTGGCCACCGACCACCCGCACCGGGTGATGGCAGAACTGGAAAAAGTTTTGGGCGCGGCGTTGGTGGAACCGGCCCCGGGGCAGGCCGAAACCACCCTGCCCCAGGGGATACCGCTCAGGCTGACCCTGAGCGCTCCCGTGGGGTTCGGGGCCGCCTGGCTCGCAGCCACGGGCAACGCCGACCACTTCCGAGCCTTGCAAAACCTGGCCCGGGAACATCACCTGGAACTCACCCCCCAGGGCTTGTGGGCCGACGGCCGACTCCAGCCCTCCCGGGAAGAGGACGACATTTACCGGCGCCTGGGATTGCCCCTGATACCCCCGGAGTTGCGGGAGGGCCTGGGAGAGGTCGAAGCCGGGCAGCAGGACGGCCTGCCCCGCCTCATCACCCCCGAGGATGTCCGGGGGTGCTTCCACGTCCACTCCTTCTACAGCGACGGGGTCAACTCCCTGGAGGAGCTGATCATGGGGGCCAAACAGCGAGGCTGGAGCTATCTGGGGATCTCGGACCACAGCCAGTCGGCCTATTACGCCGGGGGGCTGAAAGTGCCGGACCTGGAACGGCAAAGAGCGGAGGTGGAGACCCGGCGGCGGGAGCATCCCGATTTTACCCTGTTCTGGGGAGTGGAATCGGACATCCTGAGCGACGGCTCCCTGGATTACCCGGATGAGGTCCTGGAAGGATTTGATTTTGTCATCGCCTCCATCCATTCCCAGTTCAGCCTCAAGCGGGAGGCCATGACCGAACGCCTCCTGACCGCCCTGGCCCACCCCTGCTGCACCATGCTGGGCCACCTGAGCGGCCGCTTGCTCCTGGCCCGGGAACCGTATGCCCACGACCTGGAGGCCATCCTGAAATTCGCCGGGGGCCACCAGGTGATCATGGAAATCAACGCCAGCCCCTATCGCCTGGACCTAGACTGGCGATGGCTGCGCCGGGCCAAAGAATTGGGGATTTTAATCAGTATCAACCCCGACGCCCATAGCCTGGAAGGCCTGGATGACGTAAACTATGGGGTGATGATCGCCCGGAAAGGCTGGCTGGCCCCGGCAGACGTGCTCAATACCTACCCGCCGGCCGAGGTGGCCGAACTGCTGCGCCGCCGCCGGGCGGGGTAGAAAAAGCGCCAAGTTTTTTTTGGGGGGGAGGGGTAAGGGCCACTGAAGAAAAAGCCCGTAGCCCCCAAGTGACAAGGGGAAAAATATGGCGGCAAAAGTGGTTGACGTCGGCATCGTGTTAGGCAGCGCCTCGGACTGGCCCTTGGTTTCGCCCGCCGCGGTATTGCTCCAGGAGTGGGGAATTGCCTTTGAGGTGGTGGTGGCTTCGGCCCACCGCGCCCCCAAGCAGGCCCAGGCCTATGGCCGGGATGCCGCGGCCCGGGGGATCAAGGTCATCATAGCCGTGGCCGGGATGGCGGCCCATCTGGCGGGGGTTTTGGCCGCGGAGACCACCTTGCCGGTGATCGGGGTGCCCATGCCCGGCTCCCATCTAAACGGCCTGGACAGTCTGTTGTCCACGGTGCAGATGCCCGGGGGCGTACCCGTGGCCACCATGGCCGTGGGCGCGGCTGGGGCCCAAAACGCCGCCATCTTTGCCGCCCAAATCCTGGCCCTCGGTGACCCTAGGCTCAAGGAGCGCCTCCAGCGCCACAAGGAAGAACTGGCGGAGAACGTGGCCCAGCAGGCGGACCAGATCCCGGCCGGGTATCGCCGTGGCGACTAATTACCGGGGCGGGGTGGAGCCATGATGATCACCACCATGGTGGACCTGGCCGTGGATCTGGCGGCCCTGGAGCACAACTATCGGCAACTGCGCCGCCTCTGTGATCCCCAGGTCAAGATGCTGGCGGTAGTCAAGGCCGATGCCTATGGGCACGGGCTGCTGCCCGTGGCCCGGAAGCTCGCCGCCGCCGGCGTGGATTATTTGGGGGTGGGTTCCCTGGAAGAAGGGCTGATGCTGCGACAGGCGGAGATCAGCCTCCCGGTGCTGTTGCTCTTGGGCATTTTGCCGGAGGAAGCCGAACGGGCGGTGGCGGCCGACCTGGAGGTGTCCCTGTTCCGCCTGGATGTGGCCCAGGCATTGTCGGCCGCGGCCGCCAATCAGGGCAAAAAAGCCAGGGTGCACCTGAAGGTGGATACCGGCATGGGCCGCCTGGGAGTGCTGCCCCAGGAGGTCTTGCCGTTTTTGGCGGGCTTAAAAAAAATGGGCCGCCTGAAGGTCATGGGGCTGATCTCCCACCTGGCGGTGGCGGACCAGGCAGACAAGACGTATACTTATAAGCAGCTGCAGGAATTCACTGCGCTTTTGGCCGCGGCCCGGACCGAGGGCTGGAAGCTGCCCCTCAGTCATATTTCCAACAGCGCCGCCCTCTGGGAGTTGCCCGAGGCCCATGTGGGCCTGGTGCGGCCGGGTCTCATGCTTTACGGCTCGCCCCCTTCCCCGGATCGGCCGCCGCTGGCTGCGCTTAAGCCGGTGATGTCCCTGGCGGCCCGGGTCCTCCAGGTGAAGCGCCTGCCCCCGGGGAGCAGCATCAGCTACGGCTGCACCTACACCACCCCGGACTGGTGCGACCTGGCGGTGCTGCCGGTGGGATATTGCAACGGCTACAGCCGTCTCAACTCCAATCGGGGCGAGGTCCTCATCCATGGCCGCCGGGCCCCCATCCGGGGCCGGGTCTGCATGAACCTCACCATGGTGGAGGTCACCGCCATCCCGGAAGTCAAGGAGGGCGACCGGGCCGTGCTTCTGGGCCGGGACCAGGGGGAGGCGCTCCTGGCCGAAGAACTGGCCGGTTGGGCTCAGACTATCAGCTATGAAATTTACTGCGCCCTGGGGAGTTCAAACCTCAGGCGCTATACCGGAGTTTGAGATGGAGAGAAAACCCGACACCCAGGAAGCCAGCATCTGCGTGGTCTGCGCCTGGCGCGAGACCTGCGTCAAAAAATTCTCCTTCACCGGCCAGCACTGCCTGGAGTACACCCGGGATATGGCGTTAAAGCCCAAGCCGGAGGGGGAGGGGCCTAAGGCTGGGGAAAAAGGGTAAAAGGGGAAAAGGCGAAAAGGTGGGGTTTATGTAGGGGGCGCCCTGGGCGAATAGACCTCTGGTAGCCGCAGGCTTTAGCCTGCGCCGATGCAACCTTATGGATTATTTTCCTCGTCACCAAGCTGTGCTTGGGAACGCGTCATTGCCCGCCAAGCTGTACTTGGCATTGGGAAGGTCCCAAGCTCAGCTTGGGTTGCAATTGGGTTCCCAAGTGCAACTTGGGAACCAGAAGATAACGGGATTATTTGCCGGGAAAAATTAGAAAGGCGCCCAATAAACATGACCTATTTGGAACAAAGGAAGAAATATTTTGGCGAAGTGCTCTATATGTAATACTAAAAAAGGCAAAAGAAAATGTTTGCCCGTGGATGGGTACGTCTGCACTTTATGTTGCGGCAAAACTAGAAAAGCAGAAGCGTGTCAGGGCTGCTCTTTTTATAAGGAACCGGAATTGCCGCCTAAATATGATAAGGTTCCGGCGTATACGGTAAGGCAGATGAATAACAGCATGGACCTCCAAGCATGGTCGAATGCCATCGAGGGGGCCATCGGCGCCTTTGACCGGGATACCGGGCGCACAATTAATGATGATGTGCCGATAAGGATTATGGAATTATTGCTAGATAATTATTATTTCAAGGAGGAAGTGCTTGCTTTTGACAATGAATTGATTGAAAAAGGGTTTTATCAGGTGAATCAGGCTATCCAAGACGATTTAGAGGAAGCGGCTGCAGAGCACATCATTAAGGTATTGGGAGTCTTATACTTTGTGGCCAAACGCAGGACCAAAGGCGGCAGAGAATATTTAAAGATCGTCAATGACTTTGTTGGGGTAAGGATCGGGCCGGGGGTTCAGGCTCGGTTTTTGGATTAGAGTGTCGGAGCTGGTAGCTTTGATTTTCGTTTTCAAAAAGATGTAGAACTAATGGCGGGATGCGCTTGGAAAATAGGGACAGACACTATTTTATCTCGTTCCCAAGTTAAGCTTGGGGACAAGGTGAAAACTGAGAAAGCTGAGTATAAATGCACATCAAAAAAACCATTCGTGACCTGATCACGGCCAGTGCCGAACGGGCTAAAGCCGCCGGCCAACTGGCCTTTGCGACCCTGCCCGCCTTCGAAGTGGAGGCGACCAAACACGCCGAGCACGGCGACCTGGCCACCAACCTGGCGTTGATCCTGGCCAAGCAGGCCAAGCTGCCGCCCCGGAAGGTGGCCCAGGCCATCATCGACCACCTTGCGGCCCCGGAGGGCATGCTCCTGAAAGTGGAGATGGCCGGGCCCGGGTTCATCAACTTTTTCATTGCCGACGCCTATTGGTACCGGGTGATCGAGGAAATTCACCGGCTGGGCGACGCTTACGGCAACAGTGGGATGGGCGCGGGCGTCAAAGTCCAGGTGGAGTTCGTCAGCGCCAACCCCACCGGGCCGCTGCACATCGGCCACGGCCGGGGCGCGGCCTTAGGAGACGCCCTGGCCAATCTGCTGGCCGCCACGGGTCATCAGGTGGAGCGGGAATACTACATCAACGACGTGGGCAACCAGATCCTCACTTTAGGAAAATCCCTCTATTTCCGCCTCCGGGAGCTGGAGGGCGAGGCGGTGGAGTTCCCGGCGGACGGCTATCAGGGCGGCTACATGAAGGACCTGGCCCGGAACTACCTGGCCCAGGGCCAGGCCGCGCCTGGACCAGAACCCCAGGCCGACGACCTGGTGCGGCTGGGGCGCTACGCCGGCGACGTGATCCTAAACGAAATCAAGCAGGACCTGAAAGATTTTGGCGTGCGTTTCGACCACTGGTTCAGTGAAACCGAACTCTACCGGCAGGGCCTGGTGGACCAGGGCTTCACCCTGCTTAAAGAGCAGGGATATCTCTATGAGCAAGACGGCGCCCTGTGGTTCAAGGCCACCGCCTTCGGGGACGAAAAGGACCGGGTGGTGCGTCGCAGCAACGGGGCCACTACCTACTTCGCTTCGGATGTGGCCTATCACCTGGACAAATTCCGGCGGGGGTTTGACCAGGTGGTGGATATTTGGGGGGCCGATCACCACGGCTATGTGCCCCGGCTCCAGGCGGCGGCCCAGGCCCTGGGGTTTACCGGCCGCTTGCAGGTGATCCTGGTGCAGTTGGTGTCGCTGTTGCGCCGGGGGGAACCCGTGGCCATGACCACCCGGGGGGGCACTTTTGTCACCTTGCGGGAGGTCATGGACGAAGTGGGTAAAGATGCGGCCCGCTTTATTTTTCTCACCCGGCGGCCCGACGCCCAACTGGACTTCGACCTGGAAGTGGCCAAACAGCAGAGCAGCGACAACCCGGTCTATTACGTCCAGTATGCCCACGCCCGGCTGGCCTCGGTGTTTCGCCAGGCCGCGGCCCAGGGTATCGAGGTCCAGGAGCTTGACCCGGCCAGATTTCCCCGGCTCACTCTGCCGGAGGAGGTGTCCATCCTCAAGATGCTGGCCAATTATCCGGAACTGGTGGAGGGGGCGGCCCGCAATCGGGAGCCGCATCGGATCACTTATTGCTTGACGGAACTGGCCGCCCAATTGCATAGTTATTATTACAAACATCGCTTTATCTCTGACGACGTTGAGCTGACCCAGGCTCGCTTCTGGCTGGTGAGCGGCGTGAAAACCGTCTTGGCTCATGGTTTGGGGGTTTTGGGGGTGGAGGCCCCGGAAACTATGTAAATCCACAGGAGAATCGTTTGCGGCGACAATTGCGATTACCAGGTTTCCAGGAGAAACAACCCCAGGGGGGTGAAGTGGAGACAGGTCGGGGGAAAAAGGGCAAAAAGGCCGGCTGGCATTTGACTCTGGGGGTCAAGGACGTCATCTTCGCCGGGATCGGCTTGGTGGGTTTGCTGATGATGAGTTTCGCCCTG
>JAGVPN010000046.1 GCA_020052215.1 Syntrophobacterales bacterium | reverse complement strand
TTCGCACTCAAATGGTAGCACAGGCTTTCCAGCCTGTGCAGGCGCAGGCTAAAGCCTGCGGCTACCAATAATTACCTTTTGATTGCAACTCGGTATGACGGGGCCACAGCCTCAGCAGTTATGGAGATTTTCGGTGAGGCAAACTGGAAATCGGCGAGGCCAGGGAAGATCGAGCTTTCCGGGCTTGATGGCGTGATAGGGTCTCATTATCGGTTACCGGCGCCGAGCTGGGCCGATTACTCTGGAGATTCAAGTACTCACGCAGCTGGGCCGGCATGCCGCGGGCTTGGAACAGGGAGCGCACCCCTAATTTGACGAGAATTTGATGCACCGAGATCAAGTGTTGCCAGTAGGGCTTAGGAAAGGGGAAGACTTTCCTGACGGCCCCGAATATCTTCGAGAGCGGCAGATACTTTTCTATATCACCTAAAGCAATCTCGGGCATGCGGCAGGCAGCCTGAAACAACTGACGCATCGTCTCATCCAAGTCAAGTTCCCGGGAGAGATACCAGAGAGGTCTGAGGGGGTTGCAGCGGTCGTGAATTAAGCCCTCCTCCAGGGCTATTTCCCACAGCTTGGTACCCGGATAGATTCTCACCCCTAAAAAGATATTGACCAAATTGTAAGAGGGTCCTTCCTTCCGAACCAAATACTGCTCAATGAATTTTAGGGTTTCTTGAAGGGTGCGAGTGGTCTCGCCCGGGCCGCCGATGAGAAAATACCAGAGCACCGGGAGAGAAACCTGGTTGATGGCCCGGGCAGCCCGACGCAAATCCTCTAAGTCGAAGCCCTTCTGATAATTGGTGAGCATGGTCTTTGATGCCGATTCGGGGGAGATCATAAAAGAGGTGAACCCGGCCCGCTGCATGAGTTGGAGAAATTGGGAATCCAGATTTTTGGGGCTTACCCCCATAGTGGTGAAACGGGTTTTCCAGGGCCGCCGGATGATTTCTTCCAGAATTTCCCGGCAATGGTCTACCGGGTCATTAAAGACGGAGTCCACGAATTCAAAGGCCTCAGGGTTAAATTGATAAAACGCCTCCTCTATCTCATCCACTACCTCCGACGGAGAACGTAATCGGAGATGGTTGCCTTCCAGCACCTGATTATAGGTGCAATAGATACACCGCATCCTACAGCCCCGCTTGGTTTGAATTGTATAACTGCCACCCATCTTTTCATAAGGAGTGAGATCAACCCATTTTGCCAGGCGTGGATTTCCCGGGGGGAAGGAGGTTAATTGGGGCGGGGTTACCTGAAACTTCCCCTGGCGGCACATGCCCACCCCCGGTATCTGGGCAGGAGATTCACCCCGGTTCAGGGCGTCCAGGAGGTCCACAAAACTCTTCTCCCCCTCGGATACGACAATGTAATCCCCTTGCAGAAATTCCAAAACCCCTTGGGGATCGAGACTGGCTCCAGAGCCTCCCAGCACCAGGGGTGCGGCGGTTAATGCCCGGATCTCCTGAACAATCTTGAGCGCCGATGGGAGGTAAGAAACCGGGCGGAGCATGTTGACGTTGTCTAGATTCCTCAATGACACGCCGATTACCTGCGGCGAAAAGCCGGTGATGGCTTTTTCCAGTTCCGGTTGGAGCCGCCGCTTAAAGCAGAGATCAAGAACTTTCACCTCATGACCGGCCGTCTCCGCGGCGCTGGCCACATAGCAGAGACCGATGGGGGGTGCGGCTAATATGTCATCCTTCAGATTGCTGTTAATTAAGAGAACCCGCATTAACCGATCCTTTGGAGAAGTGCAGTTGAGTGTCCCTTGCTCCTGTGGTCACCGGGCGCTGCCCGCCCTCCTGCCCTTGTCGCGCTGATTGCCGAAATTATAACCAGTCCGTGCTTTAAAATACAGTTCCCCGGAACGAACGGGGTTTAAGCCCGCCCCTGCCGCTTAATACTAATACCGGGTTGCAATCATAAGATAATTTTTGGTAGCCGCAGGCTTCAGCCTGCGCCTGCACAGGCTGGAAAGCCTGTGCTACCATTTGAATGCAAATTGGTATCAGAATATTTGTTAAAACACCAGGGCCCCGAACCCCCGGGTCAGCAGGCCCAGGATCAGGGCCAGGATGAGCGACAGGCCCACCGCGGTGGCCGCGCCTTTCCAGCCCAGCTCCCGGCTCATGGCCGCGACGGTGGAGGCGCAGGGCACGTAAAACAGCACGAAGACGGTGAAGGTGAGGAGTTGGGTGAGGGTGAGCACGGTGGTGATCTGGGCGGTGCCCAAAGCCTCGGCGAGCATGACCAGGGCCAGTTCTTTGCGCATGATCCCGAAGATCAGGGTGGTGCCCAGCGCCGCGGGCAGGCCCAGGACCGCGGTAAAGGGGCGGCAGAGGTCGTTGACGTACACCTCCAGGTGGTAAAACTGCAGGAGGCTCAGGACCAGGCTCCCCACAATGAGGATGGGCCAGGCCACCACGATGAATTCCTTGAGGGTGTGCCAGGATTTGCGGGACACGTTTTTCCAGCTGGGGAAGCGGTATTCCGGGATTTCCATGAGCAGCCCCGGGGAGACCTCGGGCAAAATCCAGGTGGACACCTTACCCAACAGGGCGATGACCACCAGGTTGAAGAAGTAGACCCCCAGGGCCCAGTAAGGTCCCAGGGCGTAGGCCACCAGGGCGAAGATGATCACCGAACGGGCCGAACACGGCACCAGCACCGCCAGCATGGAGACCACCAGCCGGTCCCGGGGGCTCTCCAGGATGCGGGTGGCCATCACCGCGGGCACGCTGCAGCCGTAACCC
>JAGVPN010000456.1 GCA_020052215.1 Syntrophobacterales bacterium | reverse complement strand
TTCGCACTCAAATGGTAGCACAGGCTTTCCAGCCTGTGCAGGCGCAGGCTAAAGCCTGCGGCTACCAATAATTACCTTTTGATTGCAACTCGGTATGACTACTTGCCGCCGGCCGCCGGCTTGACCCCCATCTTTTCCAACTCCCCGCAGCAGAGAGGGCTTCCCAGGCGACAGCCCTCCTGGTAATCGGCGATGGCCTTCTCCGGCTCCTTCAGATGGTGCCGGTAGACGTTGGCCCGGAAAAAATAGGCGATTGCCAGGTCCGGTTTCAGGCGGATGGCGGTAGTAAAATCATCCACCGCCTTCTGGTATTCGCCCTGGCAGAACCACACCATGCCCCGTTTGTTGAATACCCAGGGGTCCCGGCGAGCCAGCCCGGCGGCCCGGTTGAGGTCGGCAATGGCCTCGGCGAATTGGCCCTCCTGGGCCAGGCAGTCCCCCCGTTCTTTGCAGGCCTCGGCGTTTCTGGGGTCACACTGCATGGCCTGGGTATAGATCAAAATGGCCTCCGGGCGCCGCTCCAGGGCCACCAGGATATTCCCCTTGGCCAGGAGAAAGTTTACATTTATTGGGTTATCCACCAAGGCCTTATCCACATCCTCCAGGGCCTCTTTGTGGCGCCCCAGACCAGTTAGGGCCAGGGCCCGGTAATACCTGGCCTCCGTCATCTGGGGAAAACGGTCCACATAGGTATTGAGCAGTTTCAGGGCCTCCTCGTTGCGCCCCGCTTTCTGGGCCTCCATCCCCTTGACCAGGAGCGCCTGCCCGGCCCAAGCTGGGAGCGCCAGGAGTATCAGGCAGAACCAGGACATGACAACCATTCGCCGTAGGACCATTGCCGGTCTCCTTGCCCCTGGGGGATCAGTTATGATAGGCCCAAGCCGAGACGATGAAGGGCCACCTGCCGGAACAGCTGACCCGTTATACCACAAATTGATTTTTCCCTTCCAGTCTTAATAGCTGCGCATGGCCCGGAGGCGCGCCACCCGCTCTTCAATAGGCGGGTGGGTGCTGAACAGGTTCATGAGGCTGCTGCCCGTCAGCGGGTTGACGATGAACATGTGGGCCGTGGCGGGGCTGGCGTCCATGGGGGCCCGCTGCACCCCTAACGAGAGCTTCTCCAGGGCCCGGGCCAGGGATTCGGGGTTGTGGGCCAGCTGCGCCCCGGTTTCGTCCGCCAGGTATTCCCGGGACCGGGAGATGGCCATCTGGATGAGCATAGCCGCAATGGGGGCGATGATGGACATCACCAGGACCCCGATAATGCCGGGGCCTTCCTCGTTGTCCCGGCTCCCCAGGCCGAAGATGGCGCCGAACCGGGCCATGTCCGCCAGGATCATGATGGCCCCGGCCATGGTGGCAGCGATGGTGGAAATCAGGATGTCCCGGTTGCGCACGTGGCCGATCTCATGGGCCAGCACCCCTTTCAACTCCGCGGGGGTGAGCAGGCGCATGATGCCCTCGGTGGCCGCCACCGCCGCGTGCTCGGGGTTGCGGCCCGTGGCGAAGGCGTTGGGAGAGTCGTCCGGAATGAGGTAAACTTTTGGTTTGGGAATGCCCGCCTCCCGGGCCAGTTCATCCACGATCTGGTGCAGCTGGGGGGCGTCCGCGGGCGTCACTTCCTGGGCGCCGTACATTTTTAAGACAATTTTATCCGAGAACCAGTAGCTGAAAAAGTTCATGCCCACGGCCAGGATAAAGGCCAGGTACATGCCGGTGCGTCCGCCCAAAAGCCTCCCGATAACAATCAGAAAGGCGGTCATCCCGGCCAGCAAGAGCACGGTTTTGATGCGGTTTTCCATAAGTTTGCTCCCAACCCGACCGGGTTCCGCCCGCGCCGGGAAATTGTTCAGGTTTGGTCTCTCCGGTTAGACTGTAGTTTTGCCTAGTTAGGTAATTATTTTAGCAGATTATAACTATTTGGGGGAGCAATGGCCATAGGCGTTCAATTTATTAACCTCGATCATTGATAGCCAGGAAATTGGTGGTTCTGAACTGCTCGTAAACTTCCTGATAATTTTCATGTTGCCGGAAATAGGATGAGATTGGGCTGACAAATTGGCCTTGATTCGCACCGACATCAAAAATACAATAGCTTGGTCTTTTCAATTCGTGTAATTTTTTAATAGCTGCAATTTCACCACTCTCATCAACAGGAGCCCCTGACCCAATGCCCATATAACGTTGGGATATCAAGACATTCTTTTCAAGGATTTTCTGGGCTAACTCGTTCCCGGAAATTTTTACTAAGAGTTTCTTAAGGAACGAACTCATAAAACTCTCTCCATAGGGTGCCCCCCGTTTTGCTCAGCCCATTGCTTGGTCGCGCCGCTGCTTACCCCCCCCTGCCAAACCCGATGGCCGGACAATGATCCTCAGGCTCGCCGTCGATTCGGATCATTACCGGCACCGGCGCTATTTTTTCTGGCCACCGCCATGATCATCCAAGATTATGCCGCATCCATAGCTGTTTCTGTGCCAACGAGGTTTTGGAGCCATTTTGCCGGAGTAAAATCTCCCCAACAGTCCTCCTCTCAAAGGTAAATTTTCTCATCGAAAGCATGATAGCGCAAATTTGGGCGAAAAGTCAATTTCTCCCAGAGTTCGGATCATCTGCAGAAGGCTGTCGGCCAGAACCCCCATCTATAGCCTGGCCTGGTTGGCCTCGAACCTTGGCCAACTGGTTTTGTAGTGAAAAAAGTATGATTTCTACTCAACTGATGTCGCTTCCATGAAGAGTAAGCGCGGCGAAACCGTAGGAGCGGGGTAACCCCGCCCCCCACGACAGCCTGGCAGGTACTTTGCAAGGCATTACGGCTGCACAGGCGAGACGCCTGTGCCACCAGTTTATTGCGAATTAGTATTACAGGCACCCCTCCCCCGACTTTTTGTGAGAGCAGCCTCCGGCCACACCGCCCCGCCGGCCTTTGAGGGCCGAGAGATCGCCACCCCCATAGATGGCCGTGAGGGCCAGGTCGATGAAGCCGTTCATCACCACCGGTTCCACCCCCGCCTCACTCAGGATGGCCTGGGGCGTTTCCCCCATGGCACTTACCAGGATCGCCCGGCAGTCTTTCAAGGTTTCCGCCATGGCCCACCACCGGTCCGCCCCGCCGCCGGGCCGGGGGGCCGGGCGCTCCTCCATCATCTGAAAACCGCCGTCTTGGGGCCTCCAGATCTGGAAAGAGGCTGCTTCGCCCAGATGTAAGTTGACCAGCACTCCCTCCTGGGTGGCCACCGCCACATAGGGCCGGTCCGCGGCCGCCGGAACCTGGCTGGCGCACGCCGACAGGCAGCCCCGGAATTCATCGGTGCGGTCCGCGTCAAGCAACCCCACGGCGTCGGCCCGGCACCGGGTGCAGTGGTGCATCTGGGGCAGAATTTTCTCCGCCTCCCGGCGGATTCCGGTCATCTGCTCCGGGGGCGGTTCCGGCAGGTGGCCAAAGGGCGTGTCGGCGGTGGGGAAAACCGGCATGCAGTTGAGGATGTCCACGCCCAGTTCCGCCATTCGAGCGGCCACCTCCTGCACGTGGTGGTCGTTGATCCCGGGAATGATGATGGTGTTAATCTTGACCGTAATCCCCCGGGCCTTGAGGCCGCGGATGGACTCCAATTGCCGCTCCAGCAAGACTGCCGCCGCCTTGCGGCCGCGGTAGATCACCTTGCCGTCCCGCACCCACCGGTAAATCCGGCTGCCGATCTCCGGGTCCACGGCGTTCACCGTCAGGGTCACGTGGGAGACCTGAAGCTCCGCCAGTTCGTCCAGATGAGGGGGCAGGCCCAGGCCGTTGGTGGCCAGGCACAGCAAGAGGTCCGGGAACCGCCGGCGAATCAGGCGGATGGTTTCCAGAGTCTCCTGGGGGTTGGCAAAGGGATCTCCCGGACCGGCGATGCCGGCCACGGTGATGCGGGGCTCCTTTTCCAGGACCTGTTCCAGGTAGGCGATGGCCTGCCTGGGCTTGAGCACCGCGCTGGTGACCCCCGGGCGGCTTTCATTGACACAATCGTATTTCCGGTTGCAATAGTTACAGAGGATGTTGCACTTGGGGGCCACCGGCAGATGCACCCGCCCGCATTCTCCCTTGACTGCCACATTGAAGCATGGATGCTTATTTGTATTCAGCATGACCGTGATTCCTGTCTTGAAAAGTTTTCTGTTTTCTGTTGAAGAGGCCTTTCGGTGTGGAACAGCCGCCCTCGGCTGTTCGTTTTTTTCTGGTGGCACAGGCGTCTCGCCTGTGCGGAGCCAGCGCAGGCTGAAGCCTGCGGCTACCAATAAATGCATTTTGATTGCAACGTTACATCACATGTAGCCGTAGCCCACCGGGCTGGTCTCTTGCTTCCGTTCAATCATGGCGTTGACGATTCGGTCCAGCAGGTTTTGGGCCCCCCGGTATCCCAGGTGCAGAATCCTGGGGCCGCCGAAACGGTCATGGATGGGGAACCCGACGCGCACCAGCGGCACTTGCCATTGCCGCGCCAGGTAATAGCCTTTGCTGTGGCCGATCAGCAGATCAGGCTCGAGCTTTTCCGCTTCCTGGGCGATCTCATAAAAATCCATGCCTTCCCGGACCACCGGGGGCTCCGGCAGCAAGGTCCCGGTGACTTCGGCCACCGCCGCGGCCAGGCGGCCGCTCCTCCCTCCGGAGGCGCACAGCACCGGCTTAACGCCGATCTCCGCCAGGAAAGACACGATCCCCACTACCAGGTCCTCTTCGCCGTACACCACCGCCCGCTGGTTGAAGATATACTTGTGCCCGTCCACATAGGCGTCGATGAGCCGGCCCCGCTCCTCCCCGTGCTTGGCGGGAGTGGCAACCCCGGTCAGGTCCTCCAGCCTTCGGAAGAACTCGTCCGTCTCTCGAAGGCCGATGGGCATCCCCAAAGGGTGCCAGGGCACTCCGAATCGTTCCTCTAAGAGGCGCCCCGCGGTAGCCTGGGGAAACAAGGTGCGCCCGAATTCCAGGGTGGCCCGGGAAGCCCCCATGGCCTTAATAGCCGGCAGAGGCGTGCCACCGGCCGGGATCTTGTCATAATCCAGCTGAGCTTGACCATCCAGGGTTTCGGAAATATCCGGCAAGATGATCCCCGGGACCCCGAAATCTCCCAGGACCTCCTTCAAGTGTCTGATATCCGCAGGGGAAACGAAGCCCGGCAAGAGATTGACCGCGCCGGTGAATTCGCCGCTGTGGGCCAACTGGTCCACCACCGCCTTCACCGCCACGTGGAAGCCCTCCATGTGGGTGCCGCTGTAGCTGGGAGTGGAGACGGTGACGATCTCCGGCAATTCCCGGTGCTCCAGTTCCTGGCGAAACTCCCGCACTATCATGGGCATATCGTCGCCGATGGTCTCGGTGAGACAGGTGGAAGCCACCCCGATGAGCCTGGCCCCATACTTGTCCATGACGTTCTTGAGGCCCTGTTTGAGGTTGGGGCCGCCGCCATAGATGGCGTGCTTCTCTCCCAGAGACGAGGAGGCGATGTCCATGGGCTCCCGGAAATGACTGATGACATAGCGCCGCATATAGGTGGCGCATCCCTGGGAACCGTGGAGGAAAGGCACCGCCCCTTCGATCCCCCGGAAGGCCAGGCAAGCTCCCAACGGCTTGCACAGCTTGCAGGCGTTGGTGGTGGAAGTATATGGAGCATCATGGGCTTTCATGTCGTTACCCCTAATCAGCCGAAAATTTTCTTATAGCGTTTGCCAAAAATCCCTTCCGAGTGCTGGTTTTTAAATCCCCCTAAATCCAATACTGTTCAGTTAATATATTTATAGCTGTTTGGAGGTCGATTTTGGGCATTGGTTTAGAGCCGCGGCGCCGCAGAGGGA
>JAGVPN010000338.1 GCA_020052215.1 Syntrophobacterales bacterium | reverse complement strand
TTCGCACTCAAATGGTAGCACAGGCTTTCCAGCCTGTGCAGGCGCAGGCTAAAGCCTGCGGCTACCAATAATTACCTTTTGATTGCAACTCGGTATGAGCAATCAAAAGACGATTTTTTGTCATTCTGAGCGCCGCGAAGAATCTCCCTTCTTAAGCCGCCGAGATTCTTCACTCCGCTCCGCTCCGTTCAGAATGACATAAATATTCATAGTTTTTTGACGGCAACTGCGGATGAAATGCTTGGCGAGGGATGCCGCGGTAATATGGAGCGGGGAGATAAAAGAATGGCGGTTCACGGGCGGTTCACGAACCGCGCCGACGTCAGATCTGGGCAGAGTGGAGGTGGGGATCCTCAATGCGGTAAAACACCGTGGGCGGGGAGACGATGGGCAACTGATCGATCTCGGCCATGGCCTGGCGGGCGTCGGCCTCCCGGGCTTCGTGGGTGATCATGACGATGGGCACCGTACCGGCCACTTCCCGGCCCTTCTGGATCACTGCGGCGATGCTGATGTGGTGTTTCCCCAGGATGCCCGAGACCTGGGACAGGACCCCGGGCTGGTCCAGGGCGGAAAACCTAAGGTAGTAATTGGTCACCAGGTCGTTGATGGGCTTGATGAGCCGCCGGGTGCTGAGGGCCGATTCCCAGCCCAGGGCCGGCACCCGGCCGGGAACCCCATGGATGAGGTTGCGGGCCAGGTCGATGAGGTCGCTCACCACGGCGCTGGCCGTGGGCATCATTCCGGCGCCCTGCCCGTAGAGGAGGATGGGTCCCACCGCGTCCCCGGTGAGGTATACCGCGTTCATGGCGCCGTTGACGTTGGCCAGCATGTGGTCCCGGGGGACCAGGGTGGGATGGACCCGGGCCTCCACCCGGTGCCCGTCATCCCGGGTGATGGCCAGGAGTTTCAGGCAGTAGCCGAATTCCCCGGCGAACTGCAAATCCAGAGGGTTAAGCCGGCTGATCCCCTCCACCGCGATGGACGACAGGTCCAGTTGGGACCCATAGGCCAGGCTCATGAGGATGGCCAGCTTGTGCGCGGTGTCGATGCCTTCCACGTCCAGGGTGGGATCGGCTTCGGCGAAACCCTGGGCCTGGGCCTCGGCCAGGGCCTGGGCATAGGAGGCCCCGCTTTTGGTCATCTGCGTGAGGATGTAATTGGCGGTGCCGTTTAAGATGCCGAACAGTTCTCGAACCCGGTTGGCGGCCAGCCCCTGGCGCAGGGCCAGGATAATGGGGATGCCGCCGCACACTGAGGCCTCGAAGGCCACCTCTACGCCGGCGGCCGCGGCCGCGGCCAGCAGATCGTTGCCGTGCAGGGCCAGCAGGGCCTTGTTGGCGGTGACCACGTGCTTGCCCCGGTTGATGGCCTCCAGGACATAGCCCCGGGCAGCGTCGGTGCCGCCGATGAGTTCCACCACGATATCGATTTCCGGGTCGTTAAGGAGGTCTTCGGCCCGGGTGGTGAGGAGGTCCGCCGGCAGCGCCACGGGCCGGGGCCGGGTCAGGTCCAGGTCCGCCACCTTCTTTAAGACCAGCTCGGCCCCCAGACGCCGGGCCAGCAACTCCCGCTCCTCGATGAGCAGGCGCACCACGCCGCTCCCCACGGTGCCGAAGCCGATTAAGCCGATTTGAATAGGTTTCATGTGCCTCTCAAAATACTTGCCCCGAACACCGGCGCCAAGGTCTTCACGCCGGTATTCCTGGCGCATTTCATTAGATTTACTCATGGTCCCCAAGATGCTAACGGCGGGATGCGCTGCGCTTTCCCGCTACGGGTTACGGGCTAACTGATTATCATCCCATTTTTTATATCGCTCAACCAGATCATTTAATGAAGAACTAACTAAGCTAAGAGTATCTCTCAGAAAGACATCGTCAACGATTACGAAACCGTTCTCTATAGAAATTCCAACTTTCTGCTTTTCCAAAGTTTTTATTTTTGTTTTTATCTCATTTTTAAGCATTTCTATGCGACCATTCGCATGAGCAATGGCATTTCTAAGTACTGAAAGCATAGTAATTCTATGCCAGGCCTTATCGGAGCAAAGCTTAAAGTCTATTATGCTTTTAAAATATATTTTGGCTCTTTCGAGAAAATCTCCTCTTAGATCATTGATAGAAATTGTAATATCCTTTTGCTTTTGCATAATTGATGCTATCTCAATTACAGATGATTCATAAACTGCATATAAAGATACCAAGTATGGGGCACGAAATAATCGGGGTAGCAAAAAGTCTGCTATGTGATAAAACTCTTCATGAAGATACTGCCAATCAGGCTCGTCAGGTGATATTCTGCGTTTCTTAATTTCTTTTTGTAATACCAAACGTTCGAAAGCAGTCTTATTTTTTATCTGCTCTTCTAAAATCTTAAGATGATAATCTAACGCCGATAGCTCTAAGTCAATATCCAGCAATCTGAAATCAAGGGTATCGATATCCAATTTTCCTCCCTTGGTTTCAAACCCATAATTTTGGGTTTCGTAGCGAAAAGTTGGGAATCCCCCAACCCCTTGCCGGGGGCTGGGAGGGGAGTTTGAGGGGAGGGCGGGGGACTCGCGTCCCCCGGTCCT
>JAGVPN010000487.1 GCA_020052215.1 Syntrophobacterales bacterium | reverse complement strand
TTCGCACTCAAATGGTAGCACAGGCTTTCCAGCCTGTGCAGGCGCAGGCTAAAGCCTGCGGCTACCAATAATTACCTTTTGATTGCAACTCGGTATTAAGTTAGCGCTTATAGCAATTGCCAAAAGTTTTTGCCGTTATGGGAAGCATTCTAATCCCCCCTAACCCCCCTTTAGCAAAGGGGGACTTTAAATACCCGGTTATGGCTACAATGCTTGTTTTATCGAGCGGTTATTTATGCAACTAAGCACTATCTCTTGGCCAGGCCGAAAGCCTGGGGCAAAAAATCCAGAACCCAGAACTTAAAACCCGTGCTCAAACTTACCTGGCGTAATACCATCCGGCACCCGTTGCGGGCCGCCCTTACAACCCTGGGGATGGCGGTGGCGGTGTTGGCCTTTTGTCTGCTGCGCACCGTGGTGGCCGCCTGGTACGCCGGGGTGGACGCCTCCTCCCCGGTGCGCCTGGTGACCCGGAACTCCGTGTCCCTGATGTTCCCCCTGCCCCTGGCCTATCTTCCCAAGATCCAGGCCGTGCCCGGAGTCGCCAGCGTGGGTTATTCTTATTGGTTTGAAGGCATCTACATTGACAAAAAGCACTTCTTCCCTCAGTTCGCGACCTCGCTCCCCGGCATCCTCAAGGCTTTCCCGGAGTTCATCATTCCCGAACCCCAGAAGCTGGCCCTGGCGCAAGACCGCCGGGGCTGCCTGGCCGGGCGCAAACTGGCGGACCGCTATGGCTGGGCCCTGGGGGACGCCATTGTCCTCAAAGGCACCTATTTCCCCGGGGAATACCGCCTGGTGCTCCGGGCTATTTATAAGGGCCGAGACGCCAACACCGATGAGACCCAGCTGTTGTTCCACTGGGATTATCTCAACGAGACCTTGAAGAAAGTCGCCCCGGAGATGGCCGACAAGGTGGGCTGGTTCCTGGTCCAGGTGGCCCGGCCGGACCTGGCGGCGCCGGTGTCCGCCAGGATCGACGCTTCCTTCAAAAACTCCCTGGCCGAGACCCTCACCGAGACCGAAGCCGCCTTCCAGATGAGCTTCGTGGAAATGACCTCAGCCATCCTGGTGGCTATTCAGGTGGTGTCCTGGATGGTTATCGGGGTGATCCTGGGGGTCCTGGCCAACACCATGGCCATGAACGCCCGGGAACGTCTGGGGGAATACGCCGCGCTCAAGACCATGGGTTTCAAGGCCCACCACCTGGCGGGCCTTATCCTGGGAGAATCACTCATCCTCTCCCTGATGGGGGGCCTGCTGGGACTGGCCTTGAGCTTCCCGGCAGTAAAAATTTTCCCCCCGGAAGTGGTGCAGTATTTCCCGGGGCTGATCGTCACCCGGATGACCATGGCCCTGGGCCTGGCCGTCTCCCTGGCCGTTGGCCTCCTGGCCGGCATCATCCCGGCCTGGCAGGCCGCCCGGGTCCAGATCGCCTCGGCGCTCAGAAAAGTGGGGTAAATCTTTTAATGAAATTTTATGATTGTTAATGGTAAGCTATCATCAAAAGAGGATCCGAGTAAGGATACCTAACCATGAACCCAAACCATCGCTTCCACACCCTTTGCGCCATTGTGCTCACGGCCCTGCTGGGCTGGGGGGGATATCCAACTATAGTAAAAGCAGCACCTTGGTCCTTCGCGGTTTTTGGCGATCAACGCGACGAGGGCACCTATGGAATTAATAAGGACATTGTGGAGAAAATGGCCGCGGAGATTGCCAGTAAAATTGTCAGTAAAAACATTGCGTTCGTTCTGTGCGCGGGTGATCAGATTCATGGAGTCAACAGTCAGGGCGGGATCCCTTTGGCGGATCAATATACCCACTGGAAGGACGCCATGACGACGACTCCCGGCTTGAACATCTTGGACATCTCCTACCCCGTCCGGGGCAACCATGAGACCTATGGGGACGATAACACTCCCGGCACCTATTACGCTAAGCACTGGATGGATAACATCGCGAATGTCCTGACCCAAATACCTAGAAACGGCCCCACCAACGAAGTGGGTATGAGCTATAGCTTCTCCAATCAGAATGTCTTAATCATCGGCCTCGAACAGTCTTATGCCACCAGTTGGTACCAAGTTAACCAGCCCTGGCTCAATGAGCAGCTGAAGGCTAATGTCCTTCCCTTCACCTTTGTCTATGGGCATTATCCGGCCTTTGCCGTCCTTGGTCAAACCACCCTGGCGGAACATCCGGCCCAGCGGGACACCTTCTGGAAAAGCCTGGGCGACTCCAGCGTCAACATCTATTTCGCCGGACACACCCATCTCTATAACCGAGCCAAAATCTCCATTGATGGGGGGCCGGAGATCCAACAGATAGTAGTTGGGACCGGAGGAGCCCCATTGGTCCCCTGGGATGGAAAATATCCCGATAGCCGGGTTATCAGAGAAAGTAATCAAGAGACTAACTATGGCTACACCCTGGTGACGGTGGACGGCAATAAAATTACCGCGGTTTATTATATCTATAATTCAACTACGAATACCTGGTCCGCTTTTGAAACGTATTCCTATACCCTCACCTCCAGGAACTTTGGAGCCAACAACGCCAACCAGTCTATAGACCCCGCCACCCTGACCACTTATTATGCGGGCATCAACCTAACCAAGACGGGCAGCGGCACCCTCACGCTCACTTCCGGGACGACCGCCTACTCCAGCACCATTACGGTGTCTGAAGGCAGGATCCATGTTCAAGGAGACTATTCCAGCGCCCCGGTCACGGTGCAATCGGGAGCCCAGGCCAACTTGGATGATACCGGCAAAGTTGCAGGGGTGACCGTGGAATCAGGAGGACTCCTGAGTGGAACCGGTACGGTAATCGGCGCCCTTGCCAATTCCGGCATCGTTAATCCGGGTAATTCTCCCGGAACCTTAAACGTCGTAGGCAGTTACGCCCAATTGCCCAGTGGTACTCTGGCGGTGGAGGTGGCCTCCGCCACCAGCTATGACCGGATCGCAGTCAGCGGTGCGCCTGGCTCCGCCAGCCTGGCCGGCGCCGTGGCCCCGGCGCTGCTGGGGGGGTATCGGCCTCGGGGCAACCAGGTGTTCCCCGGCGTGATTACGGCCACCGGCGGCATAACCGGCGTCTTCAGCACCATCCTCAACCAGCAAATCAGCCCCACCCTGTTCTGGCAGGCGCGCTATAACCCCGCCAGCGTCGACCTCTGGGTCCAGCGCAACTACACCAACTCAAGCCTGGGTCTGAATTCAAACCAGCAGGCAGTGGGGACTATGCTCAACGGCCTGGCCGGCGCCACCTCCGGTGATCTGGACACGGTGATGAACGCGATCGACAACCTCCCCGCCGCCGCCAATGTCCAGGACGCTTTCAAGCAGATTTCCCCGGAGAAGGCCGGGGCATTGGCCAACTTAGGTTTGGTTGCGGCCACCTTCCAGACGCGCCTTCTGGCCACCCGGACCACCAACCTCCGGTTTGTCCAGGGGGAGAGCGGCGGAGGCGGCGGTCTCAACTCCGGGGGCCTCAGATTCAATTATTCACAACTTGAGGGTATGATGCTGGCCTACAACGGCGCCAGCCTCTCCAACCTGTTCAGCGCCCGGAAAGAGTTTAAGGCGCCGGAGAGCCGCTGGGGCCTCTTTGCGGATGGGGGAGCCGCCTTCGGCAACCAAAAGACCTCGGTGAACCAGACGGGCTATAACTTCACCCTGGGCGGCCTTACCATCGGGGCTGACTACCGGCTGCGAAACAATCTCCTGGTGGGATTATCCACCGGCTACAGCAACATCAGTTCTAGCTTTCACGGCTCCGGGGGCAAGGTCAACGCCAATACCGTGCCCTTCAACGCCTATGCGGCCTTTTTCCCCGGCTCTCTCTATGCTTACGGCTCCGTCGGCTACGCCCTCAACCTCTACGACCTGAAGCGGGGGATCAATTTCGGCGGCCTGGCCCGCACCACCTCGAGTTCCACCACCGGCCACCAGTTCAACCTCTATGGGGAGACGGGCTATGACCTCAGGCTGAGCCGGTTTATCCTGACCCCTGCGGCGACCCTGGCCTATTCCGCCCTGTGGGTAGGCGGATTTACGGAGCAGGGGGCCGGGGCCCTTAACCTGAAGGTCGCCGCCCAGAGCGCCAATTCTCTGCAAACCGGCCTAGGCGGGCGAGTTACCATCCCCCTCAAAGTAGGGTCGGTCAAAGTGGCGCCCCAGGGCTACGCCTTCTATCAACACGAGTTCGCCAACGGCAGCCGGGGCCTCAACGCCAGCCTCAGCCAGGGGAGCAGCACCTTCAACTTCCGGACCGACGCGGCCAAGCGCAACTTTGCGGTGGTGGGAGCCAACGTCACCGTGGGGCTGAAGAAAAATCTGTACGCCCAGATCAACTACAACGCCGAGGTGGGCCGGGCCAACTCTGCCACCCAATATATCAATGCCGGGCTGCGCCGGGAATTTTGATTTGCAGATAACTGCTCCATATCAGCAGATCGCTAATACATCTCTCCGATGATCCTTGATGCCAATCCCCATCTCTTACAGCTACCGTAACCTCCTGGCCCGGCGGCTTACCACCTTTCTCACCGCCGCAGGTATGGCGTTGGTGGTTTTCGTCTTTGCCGCGGTGCTCATGCTCTCCGAGGGCTTACGCCGCACCCTGGTGGCCACCGGCTCCTTTGACAACGTGGTGGTGCTTCGGGCCGGGTCCGAATCCGAGGTGCAGAGCGCCATCGACCGCACCCAGGCCGGAATTATCGGGGCCCAACCGGAAGTGGCCCTGGGTAAGGAGGGGCGCCGCCTGGTGGCGGACGAGGCCATCGTGCTCATCAACCTGCGCAAGCGGGGCAGCGGCAACCCGGCCAACGTCATCATCCGGGGGGTGCAGCCGGTGTCCCCGGAACTGCGCCGGGAGGTGCGCCTCAGCGCCGGGCGATTTCTGAAGCCCGGGTCCACCGAGATCGTGGCCGGGGCTCAGATCGCCCGGCGCTTTGAGGGGGCCGGGCTGGGAGAGACCCTGCGGTTCGCCATGCGCCAGTGGCGGGTGGTGGGCGTCATGGACGCGGGCAACACCGGCTTTGCCTCGGAGCTCTGGGGGGACGTGGAGACCCTGCTGGCCGCGTTCCGGCGCCCGGTCTTCTCGTCGGTGATCCTGCGCCTCCGGGACCCCGCGGCCTTCGAGGCGCTCAAGGCCCGCCTGGAGAGCGACCCCCGCCTGCCGGTGCAGGTGCTCCGGGAAGTGGAATTCTATGAAAACCAGTCCCGGCGTCTGGCCACCTTCATCCGTATCCTGGGGCTGGTGCTCACCGGGATCTTCGGCCTGGGGGCCATCCTGGGGGCCATGGTCACCATGTACGCCCAGGTGGGGGCCCGGGTCTCCGAGATCGGGACGCTGAGGGCCCTGGGGTTCAAACGGCATCACATCCTGGCCGCCTTCCTGCTGGAATCCATGTTTTTAGGGTTCCTGGGGTGGCTCCTGGGGCTGGCGCCGGCCGCCTTCCTGAACCTCTTGACGCTCTCCACCATCAACTGGTCCAGCTTCGCCGAAATCACCTTCAAGTTCGCCCTGACCCCGGGAATCATCGTCAAAAGCCTGCTCTTCGGCGTGGGCATGGGCCTGGTGGGAGGCTTCCTGCCCTCCCTCAAGGCGGCTCGCCTGCCGCTGCTGGAGGCCCTGCGCGCGGCTTAATTCCGATTAGCGCTCCATGGACAATTTTTGTAGGGGGGACCTAATTAACAACAATCGGCCCAGGTCACAAACCAAAAAGGTTTTGCCGAATGCATCGACAAAAACGAGAATTTGTAGTAAATAAAATCACCTGAGTGAGGCCGAAACCACCGCGCCTCGGGTCTTGGAGCAACCCGCGCCCGAGGAGCTCATTCAAGGCGAAGCCAAGCAGGAGGATTTGTCAGCATGCACGAACACGCCTCGGCCCGCCAGGCCGTAGAAACCATGATTCGCAGCCGCGACCTGGAAGGGTTGTTGCGCCACGCCGAGACCATCCACGGGCACCGCTGCCCCCTTCTGGCCCTGGGGGTCAAGGCCGGGCAGTACGCCATGGACTACCTGGACCAGGAGAACACCGGCATGGAGGAGGTGGTGGCCATCGTGGAGTGCAACAACTGCTTCACCGACGGCATCCAGGTGGTCACCGGCTGCACCTTCGGCAACAACGCCTTGATTTATAAAGACCTGGGCAAAACCGCGGTCACCGTGGCCCGGCGCCAGGACGGGGCCGCGGTGCGCCTGGTGGTGCCTGCCAACTTCCGGGAGCGCCTGTTTGCCCGCTACCCCGCCGCGGGACCGTTGTTCGAGAAAGTGGTGGTGCAGCGCCAGGGGACTCCGGAGGACCTCCACCGCTTCCACCACCTGTGGGAAGCGGTGGCCCGGCGGGAGTTGGAAGAAGTGGACCTCTCCGAGCAGTTCCTGATGGAGACTTGCACCATCCAGCTGCCGGCCTTTGCCCGGATTTTGGCCACGGAGGTCTGCGAACGCTGCGGTGAGGGGGTGATGGAGTCCCGCATCAGGGTGCAGGCCGGCCAGAAGGTCTGCCTGGCCTGCGCCGGGGAGGAATATTATCTCCTCACCGGCCAGGGGATCGGCTGCAGCCGGGAAATTTGAGGCTGGCGCCGTCGCTTGCCCGGGCGGAGGTCCCGGCGCATTCGCCTTTTGCCCTTCCGCTTTGCAAAGTTTTTCGTAGGGTGCGTCTTACGCACCAATTAATCATCGGGATCGGCGGGCAATGCCC
>JAGVPN010000349.1 GCA_020052215.1 Syntrophobacterales bacterium | reverse complement strand
GGTGGACGAACCCTCGACCCACCGGCCTTTCAGGGAATGGGGGTGAGCCTCGGTTATGGCGACCCGGGCCAGACGTCCCAGCAATTCCCGGGGTCCGATAAAGTTGACGACCTGGTTGGTGCGGAGCCGCCCGCACCACTCCTGGGGAGACCGCTTGCTCCGGCCTTCCACCAGGACCTCATGTTCCTGGCCCACCAGGCGGGCATGGGCCTTCCGGGTAAGTTCATTCTGCAGGGCTTGCAGGCGTGCAAGGCGCTCCGCCTTGACGTCTTCCGGCACCTGATCGGGAAAAGTCGCCGCCCGCGTCTGGGGGCGAGGGGAATATTTAAAGGAGAAGGCCTGGTCGAATCCAGCCTCCCCCATGAGGTCAAGGGTTTGGATAAAGTCAGCCTCCGTTTCCCCGGGAAAGCCCACGATCAGATCGGTGGACAAGGCGATGCCGGGGCAGGCGCCCTTGAGCGCCGCGACCTTTTCCAGGTAGTGTTCCCGGGTGTAACCCCGATTCATCCGCGTCAGGACCCGGTTGGCGCCGGATTGCACCGGCAGGTGGAGGTGTTCGCACAGGGAGTTAAGCTCGCCCAAGGCGCTGATCAGCTCCGGCGACAGGTCCCGGGGGTGAGAGGTGGCGAACCGCAGCCGCCTCAGGCCCGGAAGCGCGTCGAGGCGCCGCAGCAGCTGGGGAAAAGCCACGGGCTCAAGCAAGCCCCGGCCGTAGGAATTGACGTTCTGGCCCAGGAGGGTCACTTCCAGGCCGCCGGCGGCGACAAACGCCGCGACTTCGTCCACAATGGCCCCGGGCTCCCGGCTGGTCTCCCGTCCCCGCACATAGGGCACCACGCAGAAGGAACAGTAGTTATCGCAGCCCCGCATGATGGTTACCATGGTCTGGAAGGTCCCCGGCGACCACACACGTTGGGGCAGATCCGGCAAATCCTTTTCCAGGGCCACGTCCACCACCCGCTCGCCCCGGGCGGCCCGGTGCACCAATTCCGGCAGCCGGTAAATGCCCTTGGTGCCGAACACCAGGTTGAGATGGGGGGCGAAGGCCAGCAAGCGCTCGCCTTCCTGCTGGGCCACGCAGCCCCCGACGCCCAGGATGAGCTGGGGGCGCTCCCGCTTCAGCGGCTTTAAACTGCCCAGGAGGCTTTTAACCTTCTCCTCGGATTTGCGGCGGATGGCACAGGTGTTGATCAGGTAGAGGTCGGCGTCCTCGGCCCGGGCCGTTAGGTCGTACTCCTCCCCCAAAATCTGGGCCATCAATTCGGAATCGGCCACGTTCATCTGGCAACCAAAAGTCCGGATGTACAATTTCCTTTTCGGCCAAACCATGTATTCTATTTATTAGAAACTCCCCCCCTTGTCAACTCCGCACTTTCTGGGTGTGTCAATAGCACATACAGATGTCCGGCTTGCCTATCACCTAAAATGTCCGGTTGAGTTTTTAGGGGCTGTCGCCATATCATGCAGTCGTCTCAGGGGAGGATAGGGCGTAGCTTTCGAGCGATCCGAGCGCCCCGGAGACAGCCGGGGAAGGGGCGGAGCCGGAACGTTTCCGCCTCTCCGGTTTCTGTCCCTTCCCTGGCCTGAAAGGCGATAAACTCCGGGGGTCGGAAGCCGGGGTGTTAGCCGGAGGGGAATAACCGCAGGATGCGGCGTACTTGCTTATACTTAGTTCAGAACCTCTGAAAAAGTATTTCGAGGGGAAGGCCGGCCATTAAGACCGGGGGGTCTGGGGGGGGGGCGGGGTTTTCATTTCGAGTTCGGCGGCCTCTCGGACCATCCGGCGAATTTCCCCGATAATCTCCATCACCTTTTCCAGTTGCAGGCTGATCAACTGGACTTCCTGGAACATCTTGTCCCGCTCATCCAACTCCAACAGCATGAGATCAATGAGCCCGGTGACCGTGGACAGGGGCTGGGCCAAATCATGTAAGAAATGCCGGAGATTATCGTAGTAAGGTGAAAATTGCGCCTCTGGCCTTTGCATGTCAATTTCCCGACCATTAAGTCATTACTTATGGGGGAAACAGCAAGAAGCGGGCCAATTGCCCCGAGACGCGGGCTAAATCCAGTTGGAGGACCACAAAGAAGGCTGGGGGATACAACTCCAAATCCCCGTCACCGGGTAACCGCTAATCCCGGGGGACGGCCAGCATGCGCTCCACCGCCAGCAGGGCAGGCTGGCGGACCGCCTCCGGCACCGTGATCCGGTGGCGGTTGTCCTTCAGGGCATTGATGACGTCTGTTAGGGTGATGCGCTTCATATCCGGGCACACGAGGCGGGGGGAGGGGGAGTAAAAAAGCTTATCCGGGTTTTCGGTCCGCAAAGTATGGAGAATGCCCATCTCCGTGCCGATAATAAATTCTCGGGCAGAGGACTCCCGGGCATATTGGAGCATCCCGCTGGTGCTGCGGATCACCAAAGCCAGGTCCAGGACTTCGGGCCGGCACTCGGGATGAGCGATGAAGACCGCCTGGGGATGAGCCTTCTGGCAGGCCTGGACCTCGGCGGCGCTTAGGCTGTCGTGCACGTTGCAGCAGCCGTCCCAGTAAAGGATTTCTTTGGAGGTGCCTCGGGCGGTGTAGAGGGCCAGATTGCGGTCCGGGACCATCAAGACCCGGGAGGGTGTCAAAGAATTGACAACCGCCACGGCGTTGGCGGACGTGCAGCAGATGTCGCTCTCGGCCTTGACCGCGGCGGTGGAATTGACATAGGTGACCACCGGCACCCCGGGCAGTTCGGCTTTCCGGGCCTTAAGCTGCTCCGCGGTGATGGTGGCGGCCATGTAGCAGCCCACATCTTCCCGGGGCAGGAGGACGGTCTTGTCCGGGCACAGGATGGCCGCGGTTTCCGCCATGAAATGGACCCCGCAAAACACGATGACTTCGGCCGGGGTCTTGGCCGCGGTCATAGACAGGGCCAGGGAGTCGCCCAAAAAATCGGCCACATCCTGAATTTCTCCCGGCTGGTAATTGTGGGCCAGGAGAATCCCCCGGCGCCGTTCCAGCCAGCGGCGCACCTCTTTTTGCGGCTCGGTAAATTCCATGGTTCGCCTTTGAAGTCTAGACTTCAGGTGGTTTACGTCAGCTCAAGGCCACGGCGGGTGAAGTGCCTTGCCCCTCAAAGGCGCGATACATCTCACCCCGGCAGTTCTTACTTTACCGTAAAAAACTTCAAATCCCCCTAAATCCCAGCAGTGTCCGGTTAGGTTTTTGCATGGGCGTAATTCTTCTGCTGCCAAGGGTCGGGGGGGTAATTATCCAGAATCCGAGCCTCATTTTGGATGTT
>JAGVPN010000168.1 GCA_020052215.1 Syntrophobacterales bacterium | reverse complement strand
GTCGTGGGCCCGGATGGCTTCGATGTAGCGCTTCTGGTTGAGGCTCTTGGGGGAGATGCGCCGCTTCATGGCGGAGATGTACACCGTGTCCAGGAAGATCTCCTTGACCGAGGCGCTCTCTTTGTCCTGCAAAATCTTGATGGTGTACTGCACGTCCTGGGACAGGACCGGATAGCCCGATTGCAGCAGCCCGTAAAGTTCCTGGAGCACCCGCTTGGCCAGGCGCACTTCCGCCTCGGGTCCCTCCAGGGTCACCTGGTGCCCCCGCACGTGGTGCTTCACCCCCAGACTGCGGCTGACGATGGCCAGGTGCTTGCCGTGCTCGCCATAGAGAGCCTGGGCCAGGGAGTTGTCCTCAAAGGTGATTTGGGTGCTTGCCATAGGGAGAGATTTCGCCGGGGGAGGTTTATCCGTTGGTCGGCCTGGTGCCCATAACCTGACCCTGGATAGAGCGCTGCCGGGGCCGGTTGTCAAAGTCCAGCAAGACGATCTGCTGCCAGGTGCCCAACAGGAGGCGTCCCCCGGCAATGGGGATGGACAGGGAGGGCTTCAGGAACGCGGCGCGCACGTGGGAGTAGCCGTTGCCGTCGCCCCAACGGCGGTCGTGTTCGTAGGGAATCTCCCGCGGGAAAAGGCGGTGGATGGCCTCCCGTAGATCGTTGACCACGCCGGACTCATACTCGATGGTGGTCAAAGCCGCAGTGGACCCGGAGATGAACAGGGTGAGCAAACCCTCTGCTACCCCGGTCTGCTCAACTTCGGCCGCTACCATGGCGGTGAGGTCCAGGATGTCGGTCCCGGAGGTGGTCTTGACTTCCAGGGTAAAGGTTTCTAAGGAAAACATATCGACGGATGATATTACCAAATTCCAGGGCGATCTACAAGTTTTCAATACCTTTTCGAAATTTCGCCTTTTTTTCTTAAACCACCCCCTTTTAACCAGAAGAGAAGGGGCACATTCGAGGCCGGATCGCCCCCGCCGGAGTTAAACCATCATGGCCTTTTGGGCCACTCCCAATCATGAAATTTTTTGTGGGGCGGTTCGCCAACCGCCCCTACGGGTGGACTTTCACGGTAAAGCCTGCGGGTGCAAAAAGAAGCTCTTCGAACGCAACTCGATATGACTCCCCGGTACTCCCTCCCATCCCCTTGTCAGAAAACTTTTTACACAAATATCAGAAATCATCTGATTTTTGGAATCGTCCCGGTCTGATAGAATTTCATCACCGACCTGGGAGAAGCGGCGCGCCATAAAATCTTTGACAACCATTTCTTCCTGAAATATATTTATTAATTGGGATTGCGTAAAATTTCACATATGCCTAGCAGGTGACTCGGTGATCTTACAAAAACTTCTGGCGAAAAGTCCCCGGCTGGAAGCCCGCCTGGAACTCCTGGAGCTGGCCACCGGCCTGCTGCTCTTCGGTTTCCTCCAGTTCCACATGTTCGCGGTCTCCAGCATTATCCTCGGCGTGGACGCCTTCAACCGGGATTCCGCCCGGATGGATGAGTATTATCTCTCCTATATCGGCATCCCCCTCATCATCCTGGCCATCCTCGTCCACGGGCTGGTGGCCATGCGCAAGGCCCCCTGGCAGATCCAGGAAATGCGGGTCTTCGTGCAGCATTCCCGCCGTCTGGCCCACCTGGACACCTGGGCCTGGGGCGTCCAGATTCTTACCGGCTTGATCGTCCTGGTGCTGGCGGTTATTCACATTGCCCAGGTGCTCCACACCTGGCCCATCGCCGCCGCCACCAGCGCCGCCCGGATCCAGGGAGGCTGTTTTTCCCACTTCGTCATCCTGATCCTGGCCGCCGAAATCCACGCCATGGTGGGCCTGTACCGTATCCTGGTGAAGTGGAGCTGGATTCACCGGCGCAAATTCACCTCTTATCTGGTCTACGCCACCATCGGCATGGTCGGGTTGGGCTTCCTGACCCTCCTGGTCTTCTATTTCCGCAGCATTCCCAAAGGTCTCTCATGAACTGGTCCGACGCACATATATCTGACGTCCTGGTCATTGGGGCCGGCTTGGCCGGCGAACGCGTGGCCATCGAAGCCGCCATGCAGGGCCACCAGGTCACCATCCTGAGCCTGGTGCCGCCCCGCCGCTCTCACAGCACCGCCGCCCAGGGGGGCATGCAAGCGGCCCTCGGCAACGTGGCCCAGGGCTACGGCGACAATGCCGACATCCACTTTGAAGATACGGTCAAGGGTTCCGACTGGGGCTGCGACCAGGAAGTGGCCCGCCTCTTCTGCGAACTGGCCCCGGTGGCCGTGCGCCAGATGTCCCATTGGGGCGTGCCCTGGTCCCGGGTGGTCCCCGGCAAACGCACCTTGCCCGACGGCACCGATATCGAAGACCTGCAGGAAAAAGCCGGCCTCATCGCCCAGCGCCAGTTCGGCGGCACCGCCAAGTGGCGCACCTGTTTCGCCGCGGACGGGACCGGCCATGTCCTCCAGTACGCCATGGATTCCGTGGTGGTGAAGCTGGGGGTGACGGTGCATGATCGTTGCGAGGCCATCAGCTTGATCCACAACGGTGAGACCTGCTGCGGCGCGGTGGTCATGGACCTGCGCACCGGGGAGATTCGCCCCTACCTGGCCAAGGCGCTGGTCATCGCCACCGGCGGCTACGGCCGCATCTACGGCACCTCCACCAACGCGGTCATCAATGAAGGCACCGGCATGGCCATCGCCCAAGACACCGGGGTCGTGCCCCTGGGCAACATGGAGGCGGTGCAGTTCCATCCCACCGGCATCGTGCCCGCCAATATCCTGGTTACCGAAGGTTGCCGGGGGGACGGCGGCATCCTCCTGGACAAGAACCTCCACCGCTTCATGCCCGATTACGAGCCGGTGAAGAAAGAAATCGCCTCCCGGGACGTGGTCAGCCGTTGGATGCTGCACCACATCCGCCAGGGGTTCGGGGTGGATAGCCCCTATGGCCCCCACCTCTGGCTGGACATCCGCCACCTGGGCCCCGAGCACATCTGCACCAACCTTCGGGAAGTCCACACCATTTGCCAAAATTTCCTGGGCATCGACTGCGTGGAAGCCCTCATCCCGGTGCGGCCCACCCAGCACTACTCCATGGGCGGCGTCCGCACCAACAAGGACGGCGAGGTTTACGGCCTCAAGGGCCTCTTTGCCGCGGGTGAAGCCGCCTGCTGGGACCTCCACGGCTTCAACCGCCTGGGGGGCAACTCCCTGGCCGAAACCATCGTCGCCGGCATGGTGGTGGGGGAACGGGTCGCGGCTTTTACCAAGGAACAGTCCCTGAGCTTCCCCTTCTCCCTGGTGGAAGAGGCCATGGCCGCCCAGACCCGGCGCCTGGCCGACCTCCGTAGCCGCAAAAACGGTTCCGAAGATACTTTCTCCCTGCGTCACCGGATGGAAGAGACTCTCACCCAAAACGTGGGCATCTTCCGCAACCATGACGCCCTCCAGGAGGCCGTGACCACCCTCCAGGGCCTCTACGAGCAAGCCCAGAATGTCCGGCTGCGCTCCAGCGGCCTGGGGCCCAACCCGGAACTGCTGGCCGCCCTGCGCCTCCCCGGCATGCTCCGCCTGGCCCTGTGCATCTCCTTCGGCGCCCTGCAGCGCACCGAATCCCGGGGCAGCCACTACCGGGAGGACTACCCCCGGCGGGACGACGATAACTGGCTGAAACGCACCCTGGCCTACTGGAAACCCGGCGCCCCCATGCCCGAACTCCAGTACGAGCCGGTGAAGATCACCGAACTGCCGCCGGGTTCCCGGGGCTACGGCGAAATGCCCATCGAGGCC
>JAGVPN010000138.1 GCA_020052215.1 Syntrophobacterales bacterium | reverse complement strand
GCTCTTCCGATCTCCGCAGACGGGTACGACCGCATTTTCATAGTCCGGAAAAAGTAAATGGGTGGCCTCATGGCGGCCGAGAAGTACGCGGGGAAAATACTGATCCTGGCTACGGAGAGGTGCGCCTACCCCGGGGCCGACGCCGTGGGGCAGGGGCACCAGAGCTATCCTGCCAATACTTATATCTTGCGGGTCAAGGCGCCGGTGCTCTTTCCCGAGAAATTTTATCTGGACTGCTTCGACAAGGGCATCGCCGGCATCATCATCATGTCATGCGGAGTGGAGTGCCCCTACGAGGGGGCCTATGAAGCCCTGGCCAGGCGCATTGACCGGGTTTATGAGCTGATGAAAGCCCATGGCCTGGACATTCGCCGGCTTCGACTGACGGCCATCTGTACGGTGTGCACCCGGGCCTTTATCAAAGAAGTCAAGCAGATGAATGATATGATCTTGGAATTGGGCCCGCCTGGTCGCGACCGACCTGCGGCGGCCAGCGCCGCTTAGGCCTGCCAAATCACCACGGACTGGCTCTCTGAGGAGCTACAGGCATGGTTTCTCAACCAAGTTTACGATATGACGCCCTCGTTCTGGGTGGGGGAATCGCCGGGCTGGAGGCGGCCCTCAATCTCGCCGACCAGGATTTCTCGGTGGCGGTGGTGGAAAGAGACGCCTCCATCGGCGGCAAGATGATCAGACTCTCCAAGGTCTTTCCTACCCTGGATTGCTCCAGTTGTATCACTACCCCTAAAATGGCGGCTGCGGCCCATCATCCCAACATCACCATCCACACCTACTGCGAGTTGCACTCCCTGGCGCGTCAGGGCACCGATTTAGCAGCCGTGATTCGCCAAAAACCTCGCTATGTGGACGAGGGAAAATGCATTGGCTGCCGCCAGTGCGAATATCAATGTCCCGTGCTGGTGCCTGATGCCGAGCAAGGGGGGTTTTTAGCCCGTAAAGCCATTCGCATTCCCTTCTCCAACGCCATTCCTCAGAAGGCCCTGATAGATCAAGAGAATTGTATCCTGTGCGGCCGGTGCGCCAAAGTGTGCCCCACCCAGGCCGTCAATTACTTTCAGGAGCCGGAAGATTTCACCCTGAAGGCCGTGACCACCGTAATCGCCACCGGTTTTGAATTGACGCCGCTTTCGAACAAGACCCAGTACGGCAAGGGGAAGATTCCCAATGTGATTATGGCCCTGCAGATGGAAAGGTTGCTGGCGCCCCACGGCCCTTACAATCGCGTCCTTAGACCCTACGATGGTATGGAGCCGGATAACATCGCTTTCATCCAGTGCGCCGGCTCCCGTGACCAGAGCCTGGGAGTGCCGTATTGCTCCCGGGTCTGCTGCATGTATGCCATCAAGCAGGCGATGCTCCTGTCCGGCTCCCTGCCCCTGGCGGATCTCACCATCTATTACATGGATATCCGGGCCTTTGGCAAGGGTTATGAGCAGTTTTTCCAAAACGCCAAGGCCATGGGGATTAACTTTGTCAAAGGCAAGGTGGCTTATCTTGACCCTGGCGACCATGGTACAGTGCGGGTCCGGTACGAATCTCAGGAAGCTGAAGGTGGGGTGCAAGTGGCCGAGTATGACCTGGTAGTGTTGTCCCTGGGCATGCTGCCGGGTTGGAATCCGGAAGACCGCTGCGCCCTCGAAACCGGTGCGGATAACTTCATTAAAACCGTGAAACCCAAACTGGCCCCGACCTTGACCAATCTGGAAGGCGTGTTTGTAGCCGGCGCCGCCGCCGGACCCAAGGATATCGTGGACAGCATCGTGGAAGCGGGCGCAGCGGCCATGGAGGCTTCCCGGTATCTAACGGCCCGCACCCTGGGAGCAGTGAGCCATAGGCAGTGAGCAAGGGGTTTACTGCAAAGCATGAAAAGCTTCACCCCCCTCACCCCAACCCTCTCCCCCCGCAGGCGGGTGGAGAGGGAGTTAAGGAGCCGGGGACATCCTCAGGGCTGCGAGCGGTAAGCCGCGGCGTAGCTCTTCTTTTTAAGCTGAAAGCTGAGGGCTGAAAGCTGATAGCTAATTTGCGGAGAAAGGCTGATGGCGGAGAAAAAACACCCTGACCCCGTCCCGGAAGGCAAAGTTGGGGTCTACGTTTGCTATTGCGGCGGCAATATTTCCGACGAAGTGGACGTGGAAAAGGTTTGTGAGCAGGCCCGCAAGGTGCCGGGGGTGGTGGTGGCCCGCGCCAATATGTTCATGTGCTCCGACCCCGGCCAGGAAATGATCATCGAGGATCTCCAAAGCGGCCTGGTGGATCGGGTGGTGGTGGCCTCCTGCTCTCCCAGCCTGCATGAAACCACCTTCCGCCAGGCCCTGGCCCGGGCCGGGGCTAATCCCTATGTTTACGAGCACGCCAACCTGAGGGAGCAGGTGAGTTGGGTCCACCACGGCGCCGAGGCCACCGAAAAGGCCACTCGCCTGGTGGCCGCAGCAGCAGCTAAAGCCGGAATGCTTAAGCCCCTGGAACCCATCCGGGTCGAGGTCCATCGGCAGGCCGTGGTGATCGGTGGCGGGGTGGCCGGGCTCAAAGGCGCCCTGGAGCTGGCCGAGAGAGGCTTGCCGGTGATTCTGGTGGAAAAGAGCCCTTTTTTGGGGGGACAGGTGGCGCAGTTGGATCGCCTGGCGCCCTTGGGAGAAACGGCATCCGGGGTCATCAGCGAACTTGCCGGCGCAGTCCTCTCGCACCCGGCTATCACG
>JAGVPN010000403.1 GCA_020052215.1 Syntrophobacterales bacterium | reverse complement strand
GCACACAGCCCAGGGCGTAGAGCTGAGCCGCCGCGGCCCGGAAAGCATATACCTCAGTTTCGGGGAAGGAGGTATGGATACACCGGGCTTGCTCAAAAGTATCGACAATGAGGTTGCACAGGGTGTTTTTCGGTCCTACCTCCACAAAGGTGCGCACTCCGTAGTCTTGCCACAGGGTTTCGACATTTTGCTGCCAATGGACCGGATTCTCCAGGTGATCCAGCAACATCTTCCTGATGGCCCCGGGATCATCCGGGTAAGGATGCCTGGTGGTATTGGAGATCACCGGGATCTGGGGCGGATGGAGTTCGAGGTCCGCGAGGAACTCTGCCATTTCCTCCCGGATCACGGCCATGATGGGGGAATGGAAGGCCATGCTCACCCGCAGTTGGGCATTCCAGTAGCCTTCTTGCTCCAGTTCGGCCTTGAGGGCCAGGACTTCATCGGTGCCGCCGCCCAGGACCATTTGCCGGGGTGAGTTGAAATTGGTGATATGGACGTTACGGCGCTGGGCCAGCTTCTGCTGCAAAATCTCCCCGGGCAGATCCACGGCGATCATGGCGCCGGGGTCAAGACTCAGGCCCGCGGCCTTGTCCATGCACCGGGCCCGCTGGTTGATGATGCGGAAGCCGTCTTCCCAGGAAAAGACCCCGGCCACGCCCAGCGCCAGGATTTCCCCCATGCTGTGTCCGGCCATGGCTGCGGGCTTGACCCCCAAGGCGAGAAGCTGGCTCACCATGGCATATTCCAGGGTGAACAGGGCCGGCTGCTGCCAGCGGGTCTTTTGCAGGTCTTCGTCTTGGGAGTTGAACATCAAATCCAGGAGATCGAAGTCGGCCACCGCGGCGATGCGCTCTATCCACTGGCGGACCAGGGGGAAGGACTTGTAGAGGTCCCGGCCCATCCCCGGATAATAGGTGCCCTGACCCGCAAAGACCAGGGCCAGGGGGGCAGGCGCTTCAGCCTCGGGAGCGGCGAAGATTCCCTGGGCGGCGAGGCCCCGCAGGGTTTTATCGGTCAGCGGGGCGGTGATGGGATCAAGGGCCGCCACTTTCTCCCGAGCCTCTTGATCGTCTTCCGCCACCACCCCCAGTCGATGGGGAAGGTCCGAAATCCGAGTCCTCAGGAACGACACTCCCTCAATCAGCGCCGATGAGGCCGGCTCCGCCGGCGCTTCCGGCCCGGCCGGGGGGCGCGGCTGATCCGAAACCAGCACTACTCCGGCGCCGTTGAGACATTCTTCCACGTGCACCACGAAATTAGCGCCGCCGAACCCGAAGGCATTTATCTGGAGCCGCCGGGGCTGATTTGCCGGTCTAGGCCAGGCTTCCGGTTGGGGAATTACCTGGAAGCCCCAGCGTTCCATGTCAATCTCGGAATCGGGGGTATGATAGTTCAGGGTGGGGGGGAAGACCCCGGTTTGCAGGGCCATGACGCCCCGGATCAGGTTATTGATGCCCGAGGCCCCCAGGCAGTGGCCGATCTGGGACTTAAAGGAGCTCAGCATAATCCTGCGGCCGTTGGAGTAAAAGCTCTTGAGGGCGCGGATTTCCTCCAGGTCCCCCTGTACGGTGGCGGTGGCGTGGCATTCCACCAGGTCCACCATTTCCGGGCCGTAATTGGCGTCCTCGAAACCGGCGTTAATGGCGATCTTCTGGGTCTCGGCGACGCTCTCCACCATACCCCGGTCGTTATTGCTGGCGCCGACCCCGGCAATGTAGGAGTAGACCCGGGCGCCGCGCTTTTGGGCCACCGATTCCCGCTCAATGACGATCATGCCGCCCCCCTCCCCCAGGACAAACCCGTCCCGGGTGGAATCGAAGGGGCGGCTGCTGGCCTCCGGGGGACACGCTAAACCGGAAACCCCGGCCAGAGCGCCCAAAGCCGAAAACTCTATGAAGTGAGCCGGATAAAGGTTTTCTTCCCCACCGCCCACCACCGCGGCGTCCAGGATGCCGTTATTGATCATCTGGATGGCGGTATAAATGGCCACCAGGCTGGTGGCGCAGGCGGCGGAGACCGAGTAACACGGTCCCATGAAGCCGAACCTGTTGCTGATGAAGCCGCCGGCGGTGCTGTTCAGCCGGCCCAGGAGAGTGGTGTCGTCCACGGTGATATAGCCGGCCTTGATGTGCTTCTCCGCCTCCAGGGCCATCTCCGGGGTTAAGTGCAGCAGGCCCTGCAGGGAATGGACGATCTTCCGGGCCGTCACGCCCATAAACAGGTCACCCAGGGTGCTGGCCGATTCTCCCGAATTCTGGGAGATGATAATGCCGATGCGCTCCCGGGGGATATTGGAATCCACGATGCCCGCATCCTTGATGGCCTGATTCGCCAGGTACAGGGTGAGCTTGGTGGCGTTGGACATGGTGCGGAAGTCCTGGGGGGGGATGTTTAAATCCTTGCGGGAGATGTTGACATTCTGAAAAGCCCCCACCTTGCAATAGGTTTTCTCCTGGGCGCCGGGGCGAGGCTCGTAAAACGCGCTGTGGTCCCACCGGGAGAGGGGCACCTCGATAATCCCGCTCTTCAAGGCCAGGACGTTTTCCCAGATCTCGCCGGGAGTGTTGCCCAGGGAATTAACCAGGGACATGCCGGTAATGGCCATCCGCTCCCGTCCATTTTTGGTCTTAGAGCCAGACCGCAGCACTTTTCTCTTAGAGGAACTCAACTTCGTCACAACCTTTTTTTCAGGCCCTCCGGCCAATTTCTGGTGTAATTCACCAATAGTCGACACCCGGTTAATCATGCCAGCCACCGCGCCACTCATGAATTGACCTTCCTTTAAACAAGTCTCTTCATCTAAAGAGGAACCCACGGCCTGATCCTTGCCCCGGGAAGCGATCAGCAAACTCCTGGCGCTGAGGGATTCCAGTTGCCGCCGAAACGCCGACTCATCTTTGTTGCCGGCCACAAACTCTCTTTCCAGGGCCAGAATGGCCTCCATCTTGGGAGTTTTGAGGGAGCGCACCCGCAAGCCGATGCTTTCCCCGGACAAGGCGGTTGCGCCCGGGGCGGCGTTAAGGATCACCCGCTGATAGAGTCGGCTCAAGGCGCCGGTAGAGACGATTTCCCGGGTGGCCAGGTAGGCGGTGCCTATCTGGATGGCGTCCGCGCCCAGCATGGCCGCCCGCAGTGCGGTCTCGCGGTTGAAAATCCCTCCAGCCAGCACCAGGTATCGGCCCTGGAAGAGTTCCGGTTCCCGTCGCTTCAACTCCAGAGCCATCTGAGGCAGCGTCAGGGAGGAGTGGGCCCCCACGTGGCCGCCGGCCTCCTGCCCCTCCAGGACCAGCCAGCGCACCCCGCCTTCCAGGGCCAGGCGCAGCAGCCCTTCGTCGCCGGTGATATAGATTACTTCGATCCCCTTTTCTCTTAAGCGGACGGCGTAAGCCGGATCGCCGGCAGCGATGGCCACGAAGGGGGGGCGAACCGCTTCGACCCAGGCAAGCTGTTCATCGAGGTAGGGATTTTCGGCCAGGGCGATGAGATTAACCGCGTAGGGCCGCGACCCCATGAGGCTGCGGAGGCGGCTGAAATCAGTCTCCAACTGGCGGCGGTCCCTGATACCCAGGGCCACCGTGGGGAGGCCGCCGGCCTCGGCGACCGCCAGGGCGAACTCGGGGACATCGCTGATCCAGGTCATGGCCCCCTGGATAAAAGGATAGGCGGTGCCCAACTCCCGGGCCGCCGGACTATCACTAAAACGCCGGGCAGTAGCTGGCACGTTCCCTAAGAGCCTGGCCACCTCCGCCTGAAATCCTTGAATGGCCCCGGCGCTGGAGGCGCCGAAGCGCTCCACGAACGCTTGAGCAAAAGCGGCTTCCGGACCCAAGGGGATCAGTTGCCGGCGGTCCAGGTCGCTGGCCAACGCCGGCACCGCCGCTTCAGCCACATGTTGGGCAAAGGCGCGGCGTTTGGCCGCGGTAATGGGGCCGTCGCTCAAAGAGCGGGCGTAACGTTCCAATTCTTTGACCGCCGGAAAATTGCCTTTATCGAAAAGTCGGCAAAACACCCCCAGGGCGCCCCCGACTATGGTGGTATGCTCAGGACGCAACTTGGCGATCTGTTCCCGCACCCGGTCGTTTATCTCCACCAGGTCAGTCTGCCAGTGGAGACTTTCAAAGACTATGCCCTGGGCGCCGGTGGCCAAAAAGGCAGCCGCCGCCTCGGGAGTGCCTACTCCGCCCCAGATGACCACATCCAGGGAACGGCCACTCTGCCGCAACATCTCTTGCGTGCTGGAGTACAGGACGCCGATGGTTTCGCCGCTCACCAAGCCCGCAGCCTCGTTGCCTTTGAGGGCCACAGTCCCGACGGGGCCATGGTGCTGAATGAGGCGGTGGAGCAGGTCTAAATCGCCCAGGACCGGCAGGCAAGCGCATCTGGCCGAGAGCTGGTCCAGCCGCGCCAGAAAAGCATCAGGAGCGCCGGGGAAAAGGTCTGGGTGGTATTCCACCCACAAGGTCTTGACCCCGGATTCCTCCAGGAAGACCTCTAACTCCGGCTCCATAAAGTCGTGGGCGGATATCTTCGCCGCGGTGGCGCCGACCGCTCGCAGGGCTGTTGCCATCTGAGGCAACTGCATGGCGCTCAGGTCGAATATGGCGCGGCTGGACGTTAAGCGCGCCAAATCCACCACCGTGTGGCTGACGTTCCGAGGCCCCCAAACGAACGCAAGGAACTGGTTCGCACGCGGAAGGTGCATCGTTGACTCCCCCATCAAGCCACCGTGCTAAGTGAAACGCCAAGTCTCCGAAACCGCCGGAGACCCTGGTCCAAGTTCACCTAGTCCAAGCTTCATCTCCTATTATAGAAAAATTAGGCAAATTAGTCGAGATGATGCGCCAACCCAGGGTTGGCTGACTAAAGACGGTGCTTTGGAACTTCTTTCTTTAAGCCTAAATAATAGCAAAGGATTTTCTAAAAAGACAATGATTTTTTCTGAATTCCAGGCATTTAGAAGCATCGCCCCTGGTTTAGTCGACAATTCCTCTGAACCCCGATAAGGTATTTAAAGTCCCCCTTTCCTAAAGGGGGATTTAGGGGGATTTAGGGGGGTTATCAAGCACTTATTTAATCCACCCTTACCACCCTTTAGAAAAGGGGGAATTTTCTCCCATCTTTGATAGGCGTTAGATTAATGCAATCAGCCACTAACCGCCGTTCCCCTTTGCTGTCGCCCTGATTTATCGCGCCGGATTTCCCTGCGAAATTGGTTACTAGGATAACGATGAATTTGCTAACCAGATTGACAGGTTTGGGGATAGGATTCATAATGGGTTTAAATTATTTGGTTTCGCTGTACCCCAATTCCCCTTTCCCGGGGCTCCTTTGGCTGGGGTCAGGAGAGGCTGTAAAGAGGTTATGCCACCGTGGCCAGTGGATATCTGATGCAGAAAATGAGACTTCTCGATAAACGCACCCTGGTCATCGCCGTGGTGGCGGTGGTTGCCGCCCTGGCTCTCCTGGGCTACCTGCTGCGCGGCAGCGGCAAGTCGGCCGAGTTCCGCACGGTTCAGGTAAAGCGGGGCGACCTGCAGGCGACCATCAGCGCCACCGGCACGGTGGAGCCGGAGGAAGTGGTGGATATCGGGGCCCAAGTCGCCGGCAAGATTGTGACTTTTGGCAAAGATAAGCAGGGCAAACCGGTGGACTACGGCTCCGTGGTGGAGGCCGGTATGGTGCTGGCCCAGATTGACGACGCCCTCTATGCCGCGGATGCGGCTTCGGCCAAAGCCCAACTGGCTCAGGCCAAAGCCGCAGTCCAGAAAGCTCAAGCCGATCTGGGGCAAATGCAGGCCAAGCTCTTTCAGACTGAGCGCGATTGGGAGCGGGCCCGCAAGCTGGGACCATCGGATGCCCTGTCGCAAACCGACTACGACGCCTCGCGTTCCGCTTTTGAAGTTGCCAAGGCCAATGTCGCGGTGGGCCAAGCCGCCATAGTCCAGGCGCAAGGCGCCGTATCCCAGGCCGAAGCCAACTTGAGGCGGGCCCTGCAAAACCTGAGTTACTGCACCATTATCTCGCCGGTCAAAGGGGTCATCATCGACCGGCGGGTCAACATCGGCCAGACCGTGGTGGCCAGCCTCAATGCTCCCAGCCTCTTTCTCCTTGCCAAGGATCTGAAGCGTCTCCAGGTCTGGGTCTCGGTCAATGAAGCGGATATCGGCCATATCCACCCGGGACAGGCGGTCACCTTCACCGTGGATGCCTTCCCCGGTGAGGTCTTTGAGGGGGAAGTCGGAAAGGTGCGGCTCAACGCCACCATGACCCAAAATGTGGTCACCTACACCGTGGAGATTATCACCGATAATTCCAGCGGCAAACTGTTGCCGTATCTGACCGCGAACGTCACGTTTATTGTGGGTGAACGCAAGCATGTCCTGCTCGTCCCCAATGCCGCGCTCCGTTGGACCCCCACCTCGGAGCAGGTAGTGGGAGAGTTCCGGGAGAGCTTCAAAAAGGCGAAGGAGCGTGCGGCGCCAGACCAGGCAAAGCCTGCGGCTAAGGCCGGAAAGCCTTCGATGCCCCGCGGCCTCGTCTGGGTCCCCCAGGGAAACCTGGTGCGTCCGGTCCAGGTGACCCTGGGCCTGAGCGACGGTAGCCTGATGGAAGTGGAAAGCGCCGAACTCCAGGAAGGGACCCCCTTGGTGGTGGGCGAAAATGGCAGCCGGCCGGCCGGGCAACCTGCGCCTGGCGGCAGCCCCTTTACTCCGCAAATCTTCAAGAAGCCAGCCAATGGCAAATAAACCTTCGTCCGGCGCAGCCCCCGGCCGTAAAGGTGGATAACGAGAGACTGCATGGAATTTATCGAGCTGCGCGACTTATATAAGACCTATCACCTGGGCGAAATCGACGTGCCGGTGCTGAAAGGCATCTC